>NZ_AP014564.1:1438812-1738812 GCF_002369955.1 Ichthyobacterium seriolicida | reverse complement strand
ATCAGCATTAGATTTAGCAGTATCAGCAGCAGTTTTAGCTTTTTGAGCTTCATCAGAAGCTTTGGCAGCAAGAGCTTTAGCAGCTTCAAGCTGAGCTTTTTTAGCAGCAACTTCAGTAGCTTGTTGAGCAGTCTTAGCAGCGTTCTTAGCGGTCTCAGCCTCAGTCTTAGCATTCATAGCTTTTGTAGCTTCAGTAGCAGCAGTATCAGCAGCTTGCTTAGCTTGTTCAATATTAATATTAGAAGCTTCAGCTGCACTCTTAGCATTTTCAGCAGCATCTTTAGCTTCTCTAGCCTTATCAGCAGCAGTCTGAGCTTCTATAGCAGCTTGCTGAGCTTCTCCAGCCTTAGTAGCAGCAGTTTGAGCATCTTGCTTAGCTTGTTCAGCAGCGTTTTTAGCAGCTTGAACTTCAGAAGAAGTCAAACTTTGAACAGAATTAAAAGCAGTTTGAGCCTCATTATTGGCTTTGGTAGCAGCATTTTTAGCAGTTTGAGCTTGAGTAGACGCATTTTCAGCAGCTGTAGCAGCAGTCTTAGCTTTTCCAGCATCATCAGCAGCCTTAGCAGCAAGAGCCTTAGCAGCTTCAAGCTGAGCTTTTTTAGCAGCAGCAATGGCAGTATCTCTAGCAGATTCAGCAGCTTGTTGAGCAGACTGAGCAGTAGTCTTAGCATTTTCAGCTTTTGTAGCTTCCTCAGCAGCAGTCTTAGCGGCCTTCTGAGCTTGTTCAACATTAGTATTAGAAGCTTCAGCTGCATTCTTAGCATTTTCAGCAGCATCTTTAGCTTTTTCAGCTTCAGATGCAGCAGCCTCAGCAGCTTGAGCCTGAGTAGCAGCAATGCCAGCTTGAGTAGACGCAGTAGTGGCAGCAGTTTGAGCAGCTTGAACTTCAGAAGAAGTTAAACTTTGAACAGCATCAGCAGCAGCTTGAGCTTGATTATACGCAGCTACAGCAGCTTCCTTAGCAGTATTAGCATTAGTAGCAGCTTGCTGAGCCTTCTCAGCTTCTTCAGTAGCCTTTTGAACAGCAGCAGCTAAAGCTGCAGTTTGTGCTTGTCTAGCAGCAGCATCAGCAGCACTCTTAGCGGTCTCAGCCTTAGTCTTAGCAGCATTAGCTTCAGCGTTAGCAGTATCAACTTTAGTCTTAGCTTGAGTTAAAGCTTCAGAAGTAGTAGCATCCTCAACAGCTTTAGTAGCTGCCTCAATAGCCGTAGTAGCAGTCTGAAGAGCAACCTTAGCGTCAGCAATAGCTTGAGTAGCAGTAGCAAGGGCAGTCTGAGCGGCAGACTTATCAGTTAAGGGTTGAATAATATTACTAGCTTGTGTAACAGTAGCGGAAGCGTTATCGACAACACTCTTAGCAGCAGAGATAGAAGAATTAAGTTCCTCTTTAACTTTATCATTAGATTTTTTATATATAGTAGCTTTATAATTTTTTATAAAGGTTTTGTCCTCTATTGTATAAGTTATTGGAATAATAGCTTCATAAGTATTTTCATCATCTTCTTTCTTATTGAAAGAAATTGTAGTTGGAGTAGTTGGAGAAAGGATATTTTTGTAAGTATCCTCACCGCCATCTGGAATTACTCTATTAAATTCTACAGTTATACCTAATTCAATACTCTTATCAGCAACTTCATTTTTTAGATTCGGATTTTCTGCAGAACCAAATGTTATTGTTTGATTTAAATTATCGATGTTTGGAGCAGTAACATCAGAATTAACTAAAAATTTAACATTATCATCCTTAATTGCAGTTTCAGAAGCCTTAATACCATCGGGAGCTCTGAGTGCTATAACTCTGTATTTTTTAACTGAACTGTCTTGATCAGCTGTAACTAGTATATTCTACACCTGATTGTGATAAGTCAAAAACATTTTCATTAATGGTGATTTTTCCAAGCTCTTGAGGGGAACTATTTTCGGGGTTTATAGTAGTATTTTCGGATATTGTAATTGTAGGAATAAAACTTTCAGAATCAGTGTTTACACCGTTAGGCAATAATAAAATATAGATTTTTTGTCCATTTGATTCAATAACTTCAGCGTTTATATCAACACTACCTATTCCAGTATTTTGAGACGCTTCTAATTTTAGACTTATTATTTCTTTAGGAATTGTGCTTTGAGAATTTTCTTCATCGGGAATGACTTTGTTCTTATCACATGAAAATGTAAAAAGAACAGACAATATGAATAAAAATACTTTTTTTAATTTAAAAATCTTCATAATTCAACATTATTTGAGTTAGTTTCAAACTACTAAGATAGTTTATATTTAGCTAAGCGTTGAGAAAAAAATATTAATTGATTTTAGTTTTTCAGAAAAACCTGATTTTATGGCATTAAAAAAGGGGCGTTTTTGTGCCCCTTCTTTTTGTTAACTGAAACCGTTTTTAAATCTATTTTTAGGATTGAGGAATCGTAATAGCTTCAATGGCTGTCTTAGCAGCATCAATAGCCACCTTAGCTTGTTCAATAGCATTCTTAGCATCAGTAGCTTTTTGAGCAGCTTGTTCAGCAGTGCTCTTAGCAGTCCCAGCGTCAGTAGCAGCTTGTTCAGCAGCATCCTTAGCTAACCCAGCCTTAGTAGCAGCAGCATCAGCATCAGCAGGGTTAATAGCGTCAACAGCAGTTTTAGCAGTATCAATAGCTTGTTTAGCTTCTCCAGCCTTAGTAGCAGCATCAGCAGCTTTTTGAGCAGCAGTATCAGCAGCTTCCTTAGCAGCTGTAGCCTTTCCCAAGGCAGTCTGAGCAGCAGTTTGAGCTGTAGTAGCTGCAGACTTAGCATTATCAAGAGAAGTGCTAGTTAAAGCAGCAACTAAAGTATTAACAGCATTTTTAACTTTCTCAGCTTCATTAATAGTAGTTTGAACAGCTTGTTGGGCTTCTATAGCTTTAGCATTAGTATCAGAAGCAGCGTTTTTGGCTTCTCCAGCCTTAGTAGCAGCATCAGTAGCAGTGGTTTGAGCGGCAGTAGCCTTAGTAGCAGCATCTGAAGAAGTATCAGTTATAGCGGTAACTAGAGCATCAGCAGCGTCCTTAGCAGCAGTAGCTTTAGTAGAAGTATCAGTAGCCTTAGTAGAGGCATCATCAGCATTAGATTTAGCAGTGTCAGCAGCAGTTTTAGCTTTTTGAGCTTCATCAGAAGCTTTGGCAGCAAGAGCCTTAGCAGCTTCAAGCTGAGCTTTCTTAGCCTCAGCTTCAGCTTCAGTCTGAGCATTTTTAGCCGCATCCCTAGCAGCTTCAGCCTCAGTCTTAGCTTCTTCAGCTTTTGTAGCTTCAGTAGCAGCAGAATTAGAAGCATTTTTAGCGGCAGTAACACTAGCATTAGAGGCTTCAGCTGCATTCTTAGCATTTTCAGCAGCAGCCTTAGCATTTTTAGCTTCAGCGGCAGCATTTTTAGCAGCTTGAGCCTGAGTAGAAGCAATCTGAGCTTGTTTAGTAGCATTTTCAGCAGCTTGCTTAGCTTGTTCAACAGCGGTCTTAACATCTCTAGTTTCAGTTTCAGAAACTAAACTATTAACAGAATTAAAAGCAGTCTCAGCAGCAGTCTTAGCTGCTTCAGAAGCAGTCTGAGCTTCTGCAGCTGTATTCTTAGCAGTTTCAGCAGCATCTGAAGCAATATTAGCTTTTTGAGCTTCAGCGGTGGCCTTAGCAGCAAGAGCTTTAATAGCTTCAGTCTGAGCTTGTTTAGCAGCATCAATGGCAGAATCTCTAGCAGTTTCAGCCTCAGTCTTAGCTTCTTCAGCTTTTGTAGCTTCAGCGGTAGCATTTTCCGCAGCTTGCTTAGCTTGTTCAACATTAGTATTAGAAGCTTCAGCAGCAGTATTAGAAGCTTCAGCAGCAGTATTAGCAGCATTTTGAGCCTGAGTAGCAGCTTCTTGAGCAGCAGTCTTAGTTTTTTCAGCAGCTGTAGCTGCTTGCTGAGCTTCTCCAGCCTTGGTAGCAGCTTGTGCAGCAGCGTTTTTAGCATCTTGAATTTCAGAAGAAAGTAAATCTTTAACAGCTTCAGCAGCAGCTTGAGCTTGAGTAGAGGCAGTATCAGCAGCTTCCTTAGCAGCATTAGCTGCTGTAGCAGCAGCTTGAGCCTTCCCAGCTTCAGTAGTAGCCTTTTGAATAGCAGCAGCTATAGCATCAGTCTGAGCTTTAGTGTCAGCAGCTTGCTTAGCGGCATCAGCAGCACTCTTAGCGGCATCAGCCTTAGTCTTAGCAGTATTAGCTGCAGCGGTAGCACTATCAACTTTAGTCTTAGCTTGAGTTAAAGCATCAGGAGTAGTAGCATCAGTCACAGCTTTAGTAGCATCAGCGATAGCAGTAGTAGCAGTAACAACTGCTGCTTTAGCTGATTCAATAGCCTGATTAGCAGTAGTAACTTCAGCAGTAGACTTATCAGTTAAGGAATTAACAAGCTCAGAGGCTGCAGTAGCAGTAGTAGAAGCACTATCAGTAATAGTTTTAGTAGCATCTATAGAAGCCTTAAGTTCCTCTTTAACTTTAGAAATAGACTTTTTGTAAAAAATTGCTTTATAATTTTTTATAAAAGTTTTTTTCTCTATTGTATAAGTGATTGGAATAGTAGCTTCATAAGTATTTTCATCATCTTCGTTTTTTTTGAAAGAAACTGTAGTTGGAGTAGTTGGAGAAGGGATGTTTTTGTAAGTATCCTCATCGCCATCTGGAATTACTCTATTAAATCCTACAGTTATATCTAGGTCAATACTCTCATCAGCAACTTCATTTTTTAGATTCGGATTTTCTGCAGAGCCAAATGTTATTGTTTGGCTTAAATTATTGACAGTTTGAGCAGTAACATCAGAATTAACTAAAAATTTAACATTATCATCCTTAATTGCAGTTTCAGAAGCCTTAATACCATCGGGAGCTCTGAGTGCTATAACTCTGTATTTTTTAACTGAACTGTCTTGATCAGCTGTAACAGTATATTCTACACCTGATTGTGATAAGTCAAAAACATTTTCATTAATGGTGATTTTTCCAAGCTCTTGAGGGGAACTGTTTTCAGGGTTTATAGTAGTATTTTCGGATATCTCAATAGTAGGTTTAAATTCTTTAGTGTCAACACTTACACCATGAGGCAATAATAAAACATAGATTTTTTGCCCATTCGATTCAATAACTTCGGCATTTATATCAATACTACCTATTCCGGGATTTTGAGATGCGTCTAATTTTAGACTTATTATTTCTTTAGGAATTGTGCTTTGAGAATCTTCATTTTCAGGAATGACTTTGTTCTTATCACATGAAAATGTAAAAAGAATAGACAATATGAATAAAAATACTTTTTTTAATTTAAAAATCTTCATAATTCAACATTATTTGAGTTAGTTTCAAGCTACTAAGATAGCTTATATTTATATAAACGTTGAGAAAGAAATATTAATAGAATTCAGTTTTTCAGAAAAACCTGATTTAATGGCATTAAAAAAGGGGCATAAAAACACCCCTTTTTTGGAAATTAAAATATTTTGAATCTATCCCATATGTTATGAAATCGTAATAGCATCAATGGCTGTCTTAGCAGCATCAATAGCTGTCTTAGCAACATCAATAGCCGCCTTAGCTTGTTCAATAGCATTCTTAACTTCAGTAGCTTTATTTAAAGCCTCAGTAGCAGCGTTCTTAGCAGTCCCAGCGTCAGTAGCAGCTTGTTCAGCAGCAGTTTTAGCAGCAGCATCCTTAGCACTAGGGTCGACGATAGCATCAACAGCAGTTTTAGCAGTCTCTATAGCTTGTTTAGCTTGTTCAGACTTTTGGACAGCATCAGTAGCTTTTTGAACAGTAGTATCAGCAGCATCCTTAGCTAATCCAGCCTTAGTAGCAGCTTGGGTAGCAGCAGTCTTAGCTTCAGTAGCTTTTTGGAGAGCATCATTAGCAGCATGGCTAGTTAAAGTAGCAACCAAATCCTCAACGGCAGTTTTAACTTTTGCAGCCTCAGCAACAGTAGTTTGAACAGCTTGCTGAGCTTCTTCAGCCTTAGTAGCAGCATCAGCAGCAGTAGTTTTAGCAGCTTCAGCCTTAGTAGCAGCATCAGCAGCAGCGTTTTTGGCAGCAGTGGCGTCTGCAGTATCTGTACTTAGAGCAGTAACTAAAGCATCAACAGTATCCTTAGCAGTATTAGCCTTAGTAGCAGCATCATCAGAAGTAGATTTAGCGTTTCCAGCTTGAGTATAAGCAGTCTCAGTAGCAGTTTTAGCTTTTTCAGCTTCATCAGAAGCTTTGGCAGCAAGAGCCTTAGCAGCTTCAAGCTGAGCTTTTTTAGCAGCAGCTTCAGCAGCTTGTTGAGCAGTCTTAGCAGCGTCCTTAGCGGTCTCAGCTTCAGTCTTAGCATTTACAGCTTTTGTAGCTTCAGTAGCAGCAGTATCAGCAGCTTGTTTAGCTTGTTCAACATTAGTATTAGAAGCTTCAGCTGCATTCTTAGCATTTTCAGCAGTATCTTTAGCTTGTTTAGCCTTATCAGCAGCAGCTTTAGCAGCTTGAGCCTGAGTAGAAGCAATCTGAGCTTGTTTAGTAGCATTTTCAGCAGCTTGCTGAGCTTGTTCAGCAGCAGTCTTAACATCAGCAGTTGTAGAAGAAACTAAACTATTAACGGAATTAAAAGCAGTCTCAGCAGCAGTCTTAGCTTTTTCAGAATCAGTCTGAGCTTGTGCAGCTGTATTCTTAGCATTTTCAGCAGCATCTGAAGCAGTATTAGCTTTTTGAGCTTCATCGGTGGCCTTATCAGCAAGGGCTTTAATAGCTTCAGTCTGAGCTTTTTTAGCAGCAGCTTCAGCTTCAGTCTTAGCGGTCTCAGCCTCAGTCTTAGCATTTTCAGCTGCGTTCTTAGCATTTTCAGCTTTTTGAGCTTCAGAAGTAGCAGTATCAGTCGCAGCCTTAGCAGTGGCAACATTAGTAGCACTAGTAGCTGTATTTTTAGCATTTTCAGCAGCATTTTTAGCTTCTCTAGCCTTATCAGCAGCAGTCTTAGCAGCTTGAGCCTTATTAGTAGCAGTTTGAGATTGAGCAACTGCAGTATCAGCAGCATTTTTAGCTTGAGTAGCAGCAGTCTTAACAGTTTGAACATCATAAGAAAGTAAATCTTTAACAGCTTCAGCAGCAGCTTGAGCTTGAGTAGACGCAGTAGTGGCAGCATCTTTAGCTGCCTGAGCAGCAGTTTCAGCAGTTTGAGCAGCATTAGCAGCAGTTTGAGCCTTCCCAGCTTCAGTAGTAGCCTTTTGAACGGTAGTAGTTAAAGCATCAGCTTGAGCTTGCCTAGCAGCAGCTTCAGCATTTTTTTGAGCAGCAACAGCAGTATCCTTAGCGGTCTCAGCCTGTTTCTTAGCTTCTTCAGCTTTTTGAGCTTCTTCAGCAGCTTGCTTAGCTTGTTCAACATTAGTATTAGAAGCTTCAGCTGCATCCTTAGCCTTATCAGCAGCAGTCTGAGCTTCTGTAGCCTTGGTAGCAGCTTCAGTAGCAGCTTGCTGAGCTTGTACAGCAGCGTTTTTAGCAGCTTGAACATCAGAAGAAAGTAAATCTTTAATAGCTTCAGCAGTAGCTTGAGCTTGAGTAGACGCAGCTTCAGCAGCTTCCTTAGCAGCGTTAGCAGCTGTAGCAGCAGTTTGAGCCTTCTCAGCTTCAGCAGTGGCCTTTTGAACGGCAGCAGTTAAAGCATCAGCCTGAGCTTTTTTAGCAGCTTCCTCTGCAGCTCTCTTAGCTGCATCAGCTTTGGTGTTAGCATTGTCGGCAGCCTGTTCAGTTTCATTAACTTTAGTTTTAGCTTGAGCTAAAGCTTCATGAGTAGCAGCATCAGAAACAGCCGTAGTAGCAGTAGTAACTGCTGCTTTAGCAGCTTCAACAGCTTTAGTAGCTTCAGTAACAGCAGCCTCAGCAGTAGACTTATCAGTTAAGGAATTAACAAGCTCAGAGGCTGCAGTAGCAGTAGTAGAAGCACTATCAGTAATAGTTTTAGCAGCATCTATAGAAGCCTTAAGTTCCTCTTTAACTTTAGAAATAGACTTTTTGTAAAAAATTGCTTTATAATTTTTTATAAAAGTTTTTTTCTCTATTGTATAAGTGATTGGAATAGTAGCTTCATAAGTATTTTCATCATTTTCGTTTTTTTTGAAAGAAACTGTAGTTGGAGTAGTTGGAGAAGGGATGTTTTTGTAAGTATCCTCATCGCCATCTGGAATTACTCTATTAAATCCTACAGTTATATCTAGGTCAATACTCTCATCAGCAACTTCATTTTTTAGATTTGGACTTTCTGCAGAACCAAATGTTATGGTTTGGTTTAGATCATCAACAGATGGATTAGTAAGATCAGAATTTGCTAAAAGCTTATCATTAGCCTTAATTGCAGTTTCAGAAGCCTTAATACCATCGGGAGCTCTAAAGGCTATAACTCTATACTTTTTAACTGATTTGTCATCATCAGCTGTAACAGTATATTCTACACCTGATTGTGATAAATCAAAAACATTTTCAGTAATAATGATTTTTCCAAGCTCTTGAGCTGAACTACTCTCAGGATTTATAGTCGTATTTTCGGATATTTCAATAGTAGGAGTAAAGCTTTCAGAATCAGTGTTTACACCATGAGGCAATAATAAAACATAGATTTTTTGTCCATTTGATTCAATAACTTCAGCTTCTATACCAGCATTTCCTATTTGAGGATTTTGAGATGCATCTAATTTTAGATTTATAATTTCTTTAGGAATTGTGCTTTCAGAATTTTCTTCATCTGGAATGACATTTTTCTTATCACATGAAAATGTAAAAAGAATTGATAATATGAGCAATGATGCTTTTTTTAGATTAAATATTTTCATAATTCAACATTATTTATGTTAGTTTCATAACTACGAAGATAGTTTAGATTTAGATAAGCATGAAGAAAAAAATATTAATTGAGTTTAGTTTTTCAGACAAATCTGATTTAATGGCATTAAAAAAGGGGCATAAAAACACCCCTTTTTTTGAAAATTAAAATATTTCGAATCTATCCATGTTATGTAACAGTAATAGCTTCAATGGCTGTCTTAGCAACATCAATAGCCGCCTTAGCTTGTTCAATAGCTGTTTTGGCTAAATTAGCTTTTTCAGCAGCAGTATCAGCAGCAGTCTTAGCTAACCCAGCCTTAGTAGCAGCAGCTTCAGCAGCAGTCTGAGCTTCAGTAGCCTTAGTAGTAGCATTAGCATCAGTAGGGTTAATAGCATCAACAGTAGTTTTGGCAATTTCTATAGCTTGTTTAGCTTGTTCAGCTTTATTAGCAGCTTCAGTAGCATTTTGAAGAGCAGTATCAGCAGCTTCCTTAGCTTCTTTGGCCTTTTCCAAGGCAGAATCAGTAGCAGTCTTAGCGTCAGTAGCTTTTTGGATAGCATCATTAACATCATCGCTAGTTAAAGCAGCAACCAAAGCCTGAACAGCAGTTTTAACTTTTGTAGCCTCATCAACAGTAGTTTGAACAGCTTGCTGAGCTTCTCTAGCCTTCGTATCAGTATCATCAGCAGCAGATTTAGTGGTTCCAGCTTTAGTAACAAGATCAGCAGCAGTAGCTTGGGCAGCAGTAGCCTTAGTAGCAGCATCTGAAGAAGTATCAGTTATAGCCGCAACTAGAGCATCAATAGTGTCCTTAGCAGTATTAGCTTTAGTAGAAGCGTCAGTAGCAGCTTGCTGAGCTTCAGTAGATTTAGACTTAGCAGCCTCAGCAGCAGTTTTAGCTTTTCCAGCTTCATTAGAAGCCTTGGCAGCAAGAGCCTTAGCAGCTTCAAGCTGAGCTTTTTTAGCAGCAGCTTCAGCTTTAGTCTGAGCATTTTTAGCCGCATCCCTAGCAGTTTCAGCTGCATTCTTAGCATCTTCAGCTTTTTGAGCTTCAGCGGCAGCAGTTTCAGCAGCTTGCTTAGCTTGTTCAACATTAGTATTAGAAGTTTCAGCTGCATTCTTGGCAGCTTCAGCAGTAGCTTGAGCTTGAGTAGACGCAGATTCAGCAGCTTGCTTAGCTTGTTCAGCCTTAGCAGCAGCTCTAGCCTTAGTAGCAGCATCAGCAGCTCTAGCAGCCTGAGCAGTAAAGTTAGCAGCTCTAGCAGCTCTATCAGTATCTCTATCAGTATCTCTATCAGCATCTCTTACAGCTCTATCAGCATTTCTTGCAGCTCTATCAGCATCTCTGGCAGCTCTATCAGCATCTCTTTCAGCTTCACCAGCAGCTCTAGAAGCTTCAAAAGCTATATTAACAGCTCTACCAGCAGCTTTGCCAGCAGATATAGCAGTATTAGCAATAGTTTTAACTTTTTCTTCATCAGCAGCCTTAGCAGCTTCAAGCTGAGCTTTTTTAGCAGCATCATCAGCAGCAACCTTAGCGGTATTAGCGGCTTCTTTAGCTTTTTCAACGGCTTTCTTAGCTTCTTCAACTTTAGTCTTGGCATCAGCTAAAGCTTCAAGAGTAGTAGCAGCCTCAACAGCTTGAGTAGCATCCAAGACAGCCTTAGCAGCAGTAGCAATTGCTGCTTTAGCAGTAGCTACAGTAGCCTCAGCAGTAGACTTATCAGTTAAAGTTTTAACAAGCTCAGAGGCTGCAGTAGCAGTAGTAGAAGCTTCTCCAATTTTAGTTTTAGCAGCATCTATAGATGCCTTTAGTTCTTCTTTAATTTTAGAATTAGATTTTTTATATATAGTAACTTCATAATTTTTTACAAAAGCTTTGTCTTCTATTGAATAAGTGATTGGAACAATGGCTTCATAAGTATTTTCATCACCTTCTTTCTTTTTGAAAGTAGCTTTAGTTGGAGTAGTTGGAGGAGGGATATTTTTGTAAGTATCTTCACTCCCATCTGGGATTACTCTATTAAATTCTACAGTTATACCTAATTCAATACTCTTATCAGCAACTTCATTTTTTAGATTGGGGTTTTCTAAAGAACCAAATGTTATGGTTTGGTTTAGATCATCAACAGATGGATTAGTAACATCAGAATTTGCTAAAAGCTTATCATTAGCCTTAATTGCAGTTTCAGAAGCCTTAATGCCATGGGGAGCTCTAAGTGCTATAACTCTGTATTTTTTAACTGAGTTATCTCCATTGGCTGCAACAGTATATTCTACACCCGATTGAGATAAATCAAAAACATTTTCAGTAATAACGATTTTTCCAAGCTCTTGAGCTGAACTATTCTCAGGGTTTATAGTAGTGTTATCAGATATTTCAATCGTAGGTTTAAACTCTTTACTTTCAGCACTTACACCATGAGGTAATAACAAAACATATATTTTTTGTCCATTAGATTCAATAACTTCAGCATTTATATCAACACTACCTATTCCAGGATTTTGAGATGCGTCTAATTTTATACTGATTATCTCTTTAGGAATTGTGCTTTTAGAATCTTCATTTTCAGGAATGACTTTGTTCTTATCACACGAGAACGCAAAAAGGAGTGACAATACAAATAACAATACTTTATTTAATTTAAATATCTTCATAAATTTCAACATCATTTATGTTAGTTTTTAAACTACAAAGGTAGTTTGTGTTTATATAAGCATGGAGAAAAAAAATATTAATTGAATTCAGGTTTTTAGTTTTAATCAATTATTATTCTGTTTTTTTAATTGGTCTTATTTACTTTTGCACCTTTAACTTTAGAAATGCAGACTAAAAAAGTTACTCCTTTAATGAGGCAGTACTCTAGTATAAAGGCCAAGCATCCCGATGCTATGCTCTTGTTTAGAGTAGGAGATTTTTATGAAACTTTTGGAGCTGATGCTGTAGAGTGCTCTCGCATATTGGGCATAGTCCTTACTAGCAGATCGAATGGCTCTGCCTCTGAAGTAGAATTAGCTGGTTTTCCTCATCACTCTCTGGATAATTATTTGCCAAAATTGGTAAAAGCGGGCAAAAGGGTTGCTGTATGTGATCAATTGGAGGATCCTAAAATGGCTAAAACCATAGTAAAAAGAGGAGTCACCGAATTGGTAACCCCAGGTGTTACATTTAACGATCAAGTATTACAGAGCAAGACTAATAATTTTTTGGCTTCTGTTTTTTTTGATAAGGATAAAATAGGAATATCGCTTTTAGATATTTCTACTGGAGAATTTTTAATATCCGAGGGAAATGCCGATTATATAGATAAGATCCTTAAAAACTTTAATCCCAGTGAAGTACTTTTCATCAAGGCTAAGGAATCTTTTTTCAAGGAAAATTTTGGAGACAAATACTATCATTTTGCTCTTGAAGATTGGGTTTATCAATTTGAATATGCTCATGAAAAACTATTAGATCATTTTAATGTAGCTTCCTTAAAAGGATTTGGGATAGATAAACTCAACTCAGGTATAATAGCCTCTGGAGCTATATTGCATTATCTCTCCGAAACGCAACACAATAGATTAAAACATATCACATCTATAAAGCGCATAAAGCAAGACAAATACATGTGGGTCGATAGTTCTACTATAAAAAATTTAGAATTAGTCAATCCTATCAATAGAGATGGTCATACACTGTTGGAAATTATAGATAAAACTATATCTCCCATGGGCGCTAGGCTCATGAATAGATGGATTATGTTGCCTTTGAAAGACATAGCTGAGATAAAAAAGAGACAATATATAGTCAGTTTTTTTGTTCAAAATCAATCAGAGATAGACAGATTTAGTTGTGAAATAAAACTAATAGGCGATGTAGAACGTTTAGTGTCAAAGATATCTACTGAGAAGATTTCTCCTAGAGAAGCAGTTCAATTAAAAAGATCTGCTGTGGCCATTATGGCTATAAAAGAGATGTCTTCTAAAATTGAAAATGAGATTATAAAACACATAAGTCTTCGATTCACTGATTGTTCTTTGTTGATAGATAAGATAACATCGACTTTGAACGATGATGCTCCAGTAAATACAACTAAGGGGGGAGCTATAAAATCAGGGATTTCAAAGGAGTTAGACGAATTGAGATATATAGCTTTTTCTGGAAAAGAGTATTTGAGAGAGATGACCGAAAGGGAGATTAAAGCAACTGGCATATCTTCTTTAAAGATTTCTTTTAACAATGTATTCGGCTATTATATAGAGGTTAGAAATACTCATAAAGACAAGGTTCCTGAAGATTGGATAAGAAAGCAAACTCTAGTTAGTTCAGAGAGATATATCACCAAAGAGTTGAAAGAATATGAAGAAAAAATATTAAATGCTGAAAGTGAAATCATTCGTTTAGAACAGAGTATTTTCAGTGAATTGATAAACTTTTTGAGCGATTATATAGATCATTTTCAGAATAATGCAAAATTGATATCCCTCTTAGACTGTTGTATTTCAATGGCAAAGGTCAGTTTGGATAATGATTATGTGCTTCCAGAGATAGATGACAGTCTTGTATTAGATATAAAGCAGGGGAGGCATCCAGTCATAGAAAAGCAACTTCCATTGGAACAAAAATACGTCGCTAACGATCTCTATTTAGACAATACCGATCAACAGATAATTATGATTACAGGTCCTAATATGTCTGGTAAATCTGCTATTTTAAGACAGACGGCATTGATAGTTTTATTAGCTCAAATAGGTTGTTATGTGCCGGCTAAAAGTGCTAGAATAGGAATAGTAGATAAGTTGTTTACTAGGGTAGGGGCCTCCGATAATATATCATCTGGCGAATCTACTTTTATGGTAGAGATGAATGAAAGTGCCAATATCTTAAATAATATTTCCCAGAGAAGTCTTATTCTTTTAGATGAGATAGGTAGGGGAACTAGTACTTATGATGGTATATCTATAGCCTGGGCCATATCTGAGTATTTACACGATCATAAAGACAGGCCTAAAACCTTATTTGCCACTCATTATCACGAGCTAAATAAGATGACCGAAAAGTTCGAACGCATAAAAAACTATACTGTTTCTATAAAGGAATTAGAAGATAGAGTGTTGTTTATGAGGAAATTAATACCAGGAGGAAGTCAACACAGTTTTGGAATACATGTAGCCAAAATGGCTGGAATGCCTAGTTCTGTCATAGATATAGCTAATGATATATTAGAACAGTTAGAAAGATCTAGATCTAAAGATGATATCAAAATAAGTAGAGACAGTAGTGCTAAAGAGCCTGCTATTGCTGCTCTTAATCGTAGTAATAAGCAATTAGATGCTATTAAAGGTGAATTGCAAGATATTGATATAAATGCACTAACCCCAATAGAATCTATGTTGAAATTGATAGAAATAAGAAAAAAAGTATTAGAGAATTAATCTGTAGATTCTCGTAAATTGATATAAAAATAATTGTAATGCATAAAACATCAGAGGAATACGATTTGGTTATCAGACGTTCTAGGGATATCTTCTCGGCAAAGATGTTAGATTACTGTAGTACTTGGCGTACTTTGAGTCTTCCTTCATTAACAGACCAAATTTTTATAAAGATACGACGTATAAAGACTATTCAAAATAAGGGGGAGCAAAAAATAGATGATAGCATCTATTCAGAGTTTATAGCTATGTTAAATTATTGTGTGATGGCTTTAATAAATTTAGAAAAAGGTGTGGTAGAATCTCCAGATATGAATTTGGAAGAGACAATGGAGAAATACGACAATCACATTTTAATGACAAAGGAGTTAATGTTAGATAAAAATCACGATTATGACGATGCTTGGAGATCCATGCGTGTCAGCTCTATTACAGATTTGATATTTCAAAAAGTTCTGAGGATAAAGAATATAGAAGATAACGATGGAAAAACTACAATCTCAGAAAATGTAGATTCTAATTATCAAGACATTATAAATTATTCTGTTTTTGCAATGATACGACTAGGATATCCAGTATAGTACTATCAAAGACAAAAAAATATTTACACACTTTACGTTATAGTGTTGTTTATTTTTTCCACTTGAGCGATTCCATTATTTCTTTTATATCTTTTTTTATGTACTCAACTGCTGGGGCTATGGAATCTTCATTTGGTTTACTGTAGAAATATAGAGAACCATTCAATATATTCGAAACGCTGTCGGTCAACAAGAATTGTATTGGAGAGGCTACCTCTCCTCTTACTTCATAGAGTGTGCCGTATTTGTTATTTTTTCTGTCTTCAAAAGGATTGTCCTTAATGCCTGATGCCTTTACTATATGGTGATACGTCAGTTTTTCAATTTCCTTTAGCACTACTTCAGTATTGTTTTTTAAGCTTTTATAGGTCATATAAATAGTAGCTTCCATATTTGGATAGTAAATATCTATACAGTTATTATCTTTTGTAATTAAAACACTTTGGTTAGATAAATTAAAGGAATAAGGAATAATAGGATTACTATACATTTTGTAGGTTGCTTTGTCATATGTAAGTCTAGGCCATCCACTTTTTTTAGGGGTGACAAATTCTTCTTCACAAGACAATAGTGCAAATATTGATATGATAACAATAATGTAGTTTTTCATGTTATAATACTGACCTTTATGCTTTTTATCCTTTTCTCATCTAGATTTTCTATCTTAAATATGAAATTTTCGAAGTTCACTGTTTGATTTTTTTCAGGGATGCTCCCAGATATTTCTAGTATAAAACCTCCTAATGTTTTTGCATCTCCTTTTGACTCTTCCATTTTAGAGTTATTATCTATACCTAAAATTTTATAAAAATCTATAAGAGAGGTCTTGGCATCGAAGATATAGTTGTCCTTATCTATTTTACAGTATTTTATTTCATCATCGTCAAATTCATCACTTATATCGCCCACTATTTCTTCTATGATATCCTCTAGAGTTATTATTCCATTTGTGCCGCCGTATTCATCTACTACTATTGCCAAGTGATTTTTTTTCTCTTTAAAGTCTAATAATAATTGATATATCTTTTTATTTTTCGTTGTAAAAAATGCAGGTCTAATTAAAAAATCCCACTTAAAATCTTCCTTTTCATCTATGTATGGCAATAGATCTTTTACGTAAAGCACACCCTTTATATCGTCCAAATCGTTGCCATATACGGGTATTCGTGAGTACCCTTCATCTAATAGAAGCTCTGTGATCTCTGAATATTTCATCTTTATGGACAGGGCGAATATATCCAATCGATGTTTCATAATTTGTTTAGCCTCTTTCTCTCCAAAGGAAATTATATCTCTCAAAATTTTTTGTTCTTCTTTGGAAGATTCCTCTTTGGATGTGAGTGCTAATGCTCTAGAAAAATCACTGTTATGAACAGATTTATTTTTAATCTTAATTCTGTTTTCTATTAGGTCGGATGATTTTAGTAGTACCTTACTGATAGGAGAGAGTATTTTTATCATAACCTTGACGTATTTGGCCATGAACATTGAAAAGTTAACAGCGTTTTTGTTAGCATAAACTTTAGGAATTACCTCTCCAAATAATAGTATTAAAAATGTTACTGATATTACCTCTATAAAAAATACTGCAACTGAATTGGTTATATTGCTAAATAATTTTTGACATATATATGTAGATGTCATTATAATAGCTATGTTGAAAAAATTATTCGCAATTAATATTATAGATAGTAATTCTTCTGGTTTTTTTAATAACTGTTTTACAGTTTCCATCTCTTTATTTCCTTCTAAATCATTACGAGATAATGAAAAAAAAGCTACTTCTGTTCCAGATATAAATGCAGAACAAGTCAACAATATCATTGTTATCAAAAATGATAGCAGTATATAAAATTGATCTGCAGTTATGAAAGATAAATTAGTGTAATCCAAAATTTAAAAAATTGTTTTAGTTTTTTAAAAACGCTTTGTAGCCCTTACCATTTATAAAAATGGTATAACATATTTGTGCAATAAGTGTAAGGTCACAAGATTGTTTTTTTTCATGTTCAAAGTTATTTTATTTCTACTGTTTTTAGAATGGCTTCTAATTCTAACATCATATTTTTTTTAGGAGTAGAAGGAGAATATATAAATCCATCTAGACATATCACTCTGTTATTTTTTATGTCTTTTATGAGATAATTTACAAATGGACCTCCCATAAAATCTTGTTTCATTTCCCAGACTCCTCTCATCTCCACAGCGGTTTTGTGGTTTATATCTACAGTATCTACGTAGGGAATATAGGCTTTATCTATTTGCATATAGGCTCCAACTATATCACTCTTCACATTTTTTTTTGTGACGCTATCTCTTAGATATACAGGGTTCACATATTGAAAATTAACTTTGTCGGTTATAGGGATTATATACAACATGATACTAAAAGTAGATTTTCTTGTCTCTTTTCTATACCAAAAAAAATTATCTGTGCTATCTGCTCTAAAATAAGAATTAGGGATTTTGATATCTATATTTTTTCTATTTAGTTCAGGAACTAGATATAGTTTAGACTCGTCGATATTTTTTTGTAGATATTTTATGTCGTGATCCATGTAATTATATACAATATTCTCTGCGTTTTTTTCTATTAGTTCCATTAAACTCTCTATATCATTTCCATTTAATTTTTGAACAATTTGAGGTTTGGCATATAAGTCTATATGTTTTTCATAAACGACTTTTTCATTAGATGTATTACCTACAAATAAAATGT
Source organism: Ichthyobacterium seriolicida (assembly GCF_002369955.1). Classification (NCBI taxonomy): domain Bacteria; kingdom Pseudomonadati; phylum Bacteroidota; class Flavobacteriia; order Flavobacteriales; family Ichthyobacteriaceae; genus Ichthyobacterium; species Ichthyobacterium seriolicida. The sequence continues at coordinate 1,721,264 of NZ_AP014564.1, read as the reverse complement.
TTTTGTGTTTACTGAATATATCATTATTTTCAGATGTTTTTAATATTCTAAATATAGGCTCATTTTGAGGTAATCCCTTTTTATTTTTTGCTAATATTTTTCTCAGTGTTTTTCCAATGGAAAAATTCCACAGATCATCGTCTATCACTATGACTAATTCTCCAGTAGAGCCTACCGATTCAGGTAGGAATATATCTTTTTTAGAATTATCATCAAAACAACTAATTAAACTCAGTAGAGTTAATATTATAAAGTATTTCATCATGTTATATAGTAGAGTCACTTTGTTTTTTCTTTGAAACAAGCAATGTAATTATTGCAAAAGTTCCAGATATTATTGCTAACAGAGTATGTGTAGAGTGTGTTATAGTTGCAAATAATAGGCCAGTGTTATATTCTATTTTTAATGAATATAAGGCTATGGTAACTATATAATGAAATGATCCTATGCCTCCTGGAACTGGAATTATCATTCCCAATGATCCCACTAATAATATAAATAGACCATCTCCCATACCTAGGTGAGATGTGCTAGGAATAGAAAAAAACATCAAAAAGGTCATTAAATAATACATCAACCATATGAAAACGGTATGAAATACAAATGACCATTTTTGGTCTAAGTGTAGAATAACATTAAAGCCTTCTTTTATTCCAGAGATAAACGTTTTTATTTTTAGGAAAAAAGATGTTTGTAATATCAATTTTCTAAAAGAGAATAATACAGATGATATTACAGTAATTATAACGATAGAGTAGGGGATTATGTAGTAATACTTTTCAGGATTAAATTCAGTTTTGGAAATAAAGTGATATATCAGATCATATTTAAATATCAATGATATAACCGCTAGGATTACTATCATTATCAAATCTATGGTTCGTTCTAAAAATATTGTTCCTAGGGTTTTATTTACTGGGACGCCATCGGTATAATTTATATATGTACATCTGAATATTTCACCTGCTCTTGGCAGGATTAAGTTTGTGATATAAGTAATAGATATAGCATTGGTGCTTGTCATGAGTGAAATGTCATATCCCATATGTTTTGATAGATAACACCAGCGCTTAGCCCTACTTATATAGGCTAAATAACCCATTATAAAAGATGATAATACAATTAACAAATTGGCCTTTTTGAGTTCAGAGATCATATCTGAAAAATTCACATCTGAGAACACCAAATAAAACATGAAAAAGCCTATAGATATAGATAATAAATACTTTATTATATCTATTGTACTTTTATCTCCATTGAGAATTGTCATTTACTCATAAGTTTTTACAACTTCAAAATTAATGTTTAATTCTTTAAGATCTTACATCTGAGTATCCCATTTTAATGGGATTGGTTCTATATTTTTAAAAGGTTTAATCATTAGTTTTGCATCGATGTATAGTAAGTCAGATATAAGAAATATTTTCAAAGAAAAACGCAAAGGTCTATCTACTTTAGAATTGATAAATTTAAGTCGATGTATCAGCGATAAAGTATTTGATTTGCCTGTACATTCTAAGGAGGTTTTTCATATTTTTTTGTCCATTTTGTCTAAAAGAGAAGTGTTGACAGATGAAATTATACAGAGATTAAGAGATAAGACAATAGTCGTTCCTAAGATTAATCTTAAAGACTCCTCTCTTAGTAATTATATACTTGAGTCGAGTACTAAAATTGAAAATAATTCCTACGGAATACCCGAGCCTACAAATGCAGTATCAATATCCGAAAAAGATATAGATGTGGTATTTGTTCCTCTGTTATCTTTTGATAAGTACGGTAATAGAGTCGGTTATGGAAAGGGGTTCTACGACAGATTTTTAATAAAATGCAGAGAGGATGTGATAAAAATAGGATTATCATTTTTCCCTCCTGTAGAAAAATTGTCATGTGATAATCATGATGTGTCTTTAGATTATTGTGTTACTCCGTATGAGATTTACAAATTCTAATTTTTTTCTGCTATACTATTTTCAATCTGTTTTGCCTCTTCTATAGTTATGTCTTTGCCTTTACTCTTGGCCACTGGGAAGCAGTCTATTCCACCTGTTTGTAATTGCCTCATAAAGTTGAGCATTTCATCATAAGTTTTAAATATCCCCAAAGAGTATTTAATGATATTATCATCACCGTAAGTCAACATATTGACATAGGAATCAGATATGAATTTTAATTCATTTTTTTTATAACTAGCTATTTGAAGACTGTATATGAGATCCATCTTAGAAAAATCATATTGCATTTTTCTAATACTATCTATTTGTTCTTTTTCCTTTAATAATTCGTTATAATTATTAAGTAATTCAGTATTGGAAAGTGTTAATGAATCTAACTTTTGTGTAAGAGGATTATTTTCCCCCGTATTAAGAACCAACTTTTCTATAAACACCAAATATCCTATTCCAGAAAATAGTATTATGAATATAATGTTGGTTATTCTAGATAAGATTAATTTATTTCTTTGTTTTTTCACTTTTTTTGATAGATCTATTTCTTCTTGATTTAAGGATTCAATTTTTTGTTCAACTTTTTCTCTTATTTTATCTTCTTTTATCTCTGCTGCTTTATCTTTAGTTATAGATTCATTAGCAGGTTTTGTATTTGCACTGGAAGGATCAGTGCCTAAGTTAGCCTTTCTATCCCTATCCCTATCCCTATTAGCATTTAACCTTTCTAGTATACTACTTCTATTTTGATTTAATCTCTCTATTCTACTTCTTCTATTTTCTAAATTCTCCCTTTCCATATTTTAAGCTGGGTGTTTAATTATAAAAATTATCTACTGTAATTTTTCTCTAAAAAAATGAAATGCATTCAAGTGTGCTAAATTATGTTTATTTTTTTATTTATAATTTTTCTTTTATCCTCAAGTTTATGATGAATCCTATTACAAAGAATACACATAAAATGACAGCTGATAATCTCATAGATTGTGTAATACTCAGTATAAATCCGTAGCTGAAGGTTCCAATTATAATAGATATTTTTTCGGTAACATCATAAAAACTAAAATAAACAGCATTATCTTTTGTATTTATAGGCACTAGTTTTGAATATGTGGAACGAGATAGAGACTGTATTCCTCCCATGGCCAAGCCTATACAAGATGCTATTGCAAAGAAATGTAATGTTATATCAGGATGATTTTTATCTAGTACTGATACACTTACACATACTACAGTCCAAATTACTATTAAGAGCTGTAAGGTTTTGATATTTCCTATTTTTCTGGATACTATAGCAAAAACATATGATCCTGCCATAGCTATAAACTGTATCAATAAAATTATACCTATTAAGTTTGCTGTGTCTAGTCCTAATTCATCGCTGCCGTAAAGACTCGCCAATAGAATAACAGTCTGTACACTAGTGTTAAAAAACAAAAAAGCTAATAAATATCTTTTTAAGGTATCGTATTTTTTAATCTCTTTATATATTTTTATCAGTTCTCTATAACCGTTTGTAAATAGAAAATTATGATTTTGTTTTCTCTTTATTTTCTTTTCAGTTATACTCATAAATGAAAATTGAGCAAGTCCTATCCACCATATCCCTACTGTCAAAAAGGAAATTTGAGTTGCAGTAGTTGCGTTTTTAATGCCGAACCATTCAGGTTTCATTATCATGGCTAGGTTGAACATAAGCAACATAGATGATCCTAGATATCCCATAGAATATCCTTTAGCACTTACTATGTCTCTATATCTCATAGGGACTAATTCAGATAAAAAGGCATTGTAAAAGACTATGCTTCCCCAAAAACCTATATTAGCAAGCATACTCAAAATAATACTAGGCCATATAGTGTTATTATCTAAGAAATACATAGACGAACAAGAAATGGCTCCTAGGTAACAGAAAAATTTCATAAATATTTTTTTATTTCCTATATAATCTGCTATGCCAGATAATATTGGAGATATTATTACCACTATGAGAAAAGATAGCGATAATGAGTATATATAAAGAGTTTTAGGCATAAAGTTAAACCCCAAAAAGTATATTGATTCTATATCTTTTGTGATATAATCATTGTAATATATTGGAAATATCGTAGTTGCTATTACCAAAGAGTACACAGAGTTAGCACAGTCGTAAAATATCCATCCCTTTATGGATCTTTTGTTGTAATTCATATGATATAATGGAGTTTGTTTTTGTCAAAAAAAAATTAAAATTTATATTTCAATCCACCTAAAACTTGAAAACCATAAGATTTATAGTCTTCCCATAGGTCATACTGTTTATTTAGAACGTTATAAAAATCACAGAATACACTTAGTTTATCTGTAATGTCGTATCTAGTAATTATATTGATATCAGTGTAGTTATCTAATATGTCTCTTCCAACGCTTGTGAATAATTCGGTTCTAATTAGTATAGATTTATAGTTGAATTTTATGTAAAAATTATTACCTAGGATAGGTATGTATCTATTGATGAGTTTATTGTAGTGTAATTCAGATTTATCTTCTGTTGTTATCAAATTTATTTGAGAATTATTTCCCAATGCAAAATATTCCATGAAATTGTAATCTAGACATAGATTTATATTGTATTTCATAGTATTAGTTAACCATATTGGTTTAAACATAGTAGTTTTTTGGTGCAAAGGTGATGTTAATGGCTCATTACTTTGAGTTTTTGTTAACAATTTAAAATTTTTAATTCTAGAAAAAGACGTTCTAGCGTCGTAGTGTAAATCAGGCAGTAAAAAACCTTTTAATCCCAAACTTACGTCTACGGTATTTTCTGTAGGTTTTATATCTATACTATTTTCTATAAAGGGGTTTTCATTTACTATCTGATTCATACTGTTTAATTTTATTCCCCCTCCAATATTTGCATATGCAATCATTATGTTATTTACAATACTGTATGTCCCTCTAGCTATTGGGTAAACCTTATATATATTTTTATTATTTGTGAAATCTACTACTGCATGTGCTTTTACACCGATATCAAATGATAATTTTTCATGTCTTATTTTGAAATTAGACATAATATCAATATTTAGGTAATCGTATTTTTTCAGTTTAGAATTTTGATTTTCATCCATTGAATCTAGTGAGGAATCTCTTGTGGAAGTAGAAATATTATGAACGTTCATCCAAATGCTCAAGACTTCATCCAAGAAAACAAAATTCAGCTTATTATTCAATTTAAATTGAACTTCATAAGCTCTATCTCTTTCTCGCATTTTTATATAGCTAGAACTAAATTTTATATTTTCCAAAAATGGATATGTACTCTGATTATTTTCGAGTTGAGTGCTCGCCGAAAAAGTAAAGTATTTTTGTTTTACATCTGTTTCATCTGTGAAATTTAACTTTTCACTTTCATTGTCTAATCCGTAATAATTATAGGATTTATAACCCAAATCTAAAGTGTTGAACAACACGTAATTAGTGAATCTGTGATCGTATAAAAGTTTTAGGTTAGATTCTAAAAAGTCATTTTGTAAAGCTCTTTTTGTATTTCCCTCCATAGAAGAGGAATATTTAAAATGCCCTGCCACCAAGCCTTTTTTTAATTCTCTATTTAGAAAAAAATCGAATAAAGGAGTAAAGTAATTTCCGTATCCTACTTTTATATAATTCTCTGGAATCTTAATTTTTTCTACAGATGAAGAATATCGCACGGGTTTTATCTTTTCAAAAATTATCTCAGCTGGGGTTTTATAATCGTGAAAATTATAATCTACTTTGAGTTTTTTTTGTTTTTCGTGTTTTATCTGAGGACTTATTTTTATTTTGTCTGGATGTGAAATATTGGGAATATACTTTTTTCTCACATCTATAATTTCTTCCTTTAGATTGTCTTTATTTTGAGAGAGAGTTACAAAACTAATATTGTAAAGACACAGAAATAAAAATACCTTTTCTCTCATAAGAAAATTACAACTCCTCATTTTGCTCTATCTTATTTTCTTTTTCTTGATTATTATTTTGTGATAGTTTTATCTCTTTCAGAAGATTTTTAGCTTCTTTTACAAGATCTTCAAATTTAGAGTTTTTCAAAATACTTTCACATGTATAAGTGGCTTGATATATATCTTTGAGAGCGTAATAATTTTTTGCCATTATTAGCAGGGCCTTAGCTCCTAAGTGTTTATATCCAGAATATTTAGATGCTATTTGGAATATTATATCATTAGAGTCCTCATAGTTGCTTTCTAAGTGCAGAAAATAGGATTTGTGATATAGGATTTCAGCCAAATATTCTTCTTTTATATTTGTCATTTTATACAGTTTCTCATATTCCTGTTTAGCCAAATCATATTCCTTTGAATCCATAAAGTGACGACCTATCAATATTGTAGCTTCTGCCTTTGTATTCGAATCTAACTTAGATTGTCCCTGTACTTTTTTTGCGTATTCCACCGAATTGTTAAATTCTTGTTTTTTGAGGTATATTCTCATGAGAACTAGCTGAGCGTAGTTTATATTCTTTTTAGATTCTCCATCTCTTTCTAATTGAACTAATACATTCAACAGAGAATCGTCATCGTTTTTTTCTATATAGTGTTCGGCTAGCCTTACTAAAGATTGTTCTGTATAATCGTTTTTACTATTGCTGATTATTCTATTGTAGAATTCTATGGCTTTATTTTTATCTCCTTTTTTATGTAGAGATTCGCCTAGTTTAAAAATGACTTCTGATTCGTATTCTCCTTTTGGGAATCTATTTAAATACAGAGTCAAGCCATCTATAGCTTTGTCTATATTTCCTTTTAAAAATTGATTATTGGCAGATAAATAAGTGCTTTTTTCTAATTCTTCATCTGTCTCTTCAGAAAAGGATAATTTGTTTATCCAATCTATATAGGTCTGAATATTGCCTTGTGCCATATATATCTTTTTTGCATTTTTTATGGCTGACTTACTCTCCGAATGTTCTGGATATTTTCGAACTATGTCTTTATAAGTTTCTAGAGCTTTATCGTATTGGTCTTTGTTGAAATAGACCAATCCTTTTTTTAACATAGCCTTTATGAGGTATTTGCTGTTTTTTGAGTCAGCAATTATTTTTTCGAAATAAAAAAGGGCTTTGGTATAATTGTTTTCCTCTAAATAGGCATTTGCCAAATCATAGGTGGCATCATTTAGATATTTTGATTTTTTATAGGTTGCTAAAAATAATTCCAAAGCAGATATATATTTTTTCTGTTGGCCTATTAAGCCATAACAGATAGTCTTTCTATAAGAGGCATAATCTATATCTAGATTAGTTTTTTCTTCTATTTTTTTGTACCAAATTATCGCCGAATCATATTTTTTTAGGGCAAAATAACTGTCTGCTAATCTGGTCATAGCGTCATTTATATATTCGCTTATTTTATTGTTTTCTATGAATTTTTTAAAGTGAACCATCGCATTTTCGTAGTTCTGTATAGTGAAAAACGAATATCCTAAGTTGTAATCTACAAGGTCATTTTCATAAGATTTTTCATTGTTATTCATCGCTTTGAAAGAGTTCCAAGATTGTATGCTCTCTTTTACTTTCTTTTGCTGATATTGAGCTTCTCCCAACCAAAAGGTACTTATTAACCTAGTTTTGGCATCGAACATATTTTCCATAGATTCATTTAAATGTTTTTCTGCCTCTTGATATTTATTCTCCAATAGAAGTTGTTTTGCCTTGTTTAGAATTATTTTCTGATAGGCAATTTTCATTGAATAAGAATTTTCTTTAAATTTTTCTAAAACCTTTAAAGCTTCATCATAGTCGTTAGAATCCAAATAATAAGTTATTAAAAACTTTATCAATTGATTTGTCTCTGGGTCATTTGGATACTTACTTAAATAAGAGTTTATGACTAGTTCTATGCTTTGGTGAGGATTTCCTATTTCGTAACTCAGCTTCACATAGTATAGATTAGCTTCTTTTTGTATGGATTTATCATAATCCATTTCATAAACGGTCTTGAAGACATTTAAGGCTTCTTTTTTCTTGTTATCTTTTATATAACATAAACCTAATTGATAATATGTTATTTGGGATAATTTGCTTTTAGGGGCTACTATTTTGTTAAAACTCTCTATGGCGTTTTTGTAGTCTTCTTTCTGATAATAAGAATAACCTAAGTAGTAAAAGTCTTGGAGAGATTTTTTCTTGTATAGAGATAGGTATTCTATGGCTTTATCGTATTCTTTTAAGCTGTAAAAGCTATTTCCTAAAATTTGGTATGTCTCCTGTATATCTTTTTGATCTTTCTTATCATTTAGCACATTTAAGAATTTAATTCCCTCTTTTTTAGCATCTTCGTATCGCTCTAATTGAAAATATATTCTCAATTTCAGTTTTATAGCTGTTTTTAATAGTTTTTCATCTTTTTTTATTTCACTAAGTCGTTTGAGAGCAATAGTGTGTTGGTTTTCTTCTAGGGAGATATATGCGTAGTAGTAACTAGATTTTTCTTTGTACTCTGAGTTTTTATCTATTTGAGAAAAATAATTTTTGGCACTCTCGTAATTTTTTAGACTAAAATTGGCATATCCAGTTGAAAAATAATATTCTTGGAGTTTTTCTTCACTTAGCATTTCTTGATTTATCTGTTCATACCATATCAATGCTTCTTTGTGTTTTCCTTTTTGAAAGAGAAGATTTGCCAAGGTATTTATTATTTCATTTCTCCTGTGATAGGTTGGGTAATCGGTTATAAAATCTGTGAGTAGTTTTTCTGCTTGATTATCAAATCTCTTTATGGCGCAAAGAGCTATGTAATACTTACTGTCGATATGAATGCGAGAATTCCAGTTTGTGTGTTCTGTTAAGATTTTTTCGAATGTTTTTTTAGATAGTAAATAATTACTTTGATTGTATAAGTCTACAGCGATATCATATTTTGTTTTATCATTTGTGTATATATCTGTTTTTTGGGCTAATACTATTTGGGAACAAAATAATAAACACGCAACAATTTTTTTAAACATCGTTATTTGCAATCTAAAGCATTTATTGTTTCACTTAAACAGTGAGTGATTCGATAACTGGCAAAGGTAATTTAAAACTCTCTTAAGTTATCTTGAACCGAGAAAAAAAAATAAACAAAAAAAAGCTGCCTCAAAACCGAGGCAGCTTCACTAAAATGAAGTGCTATATACCAAAAATTAAAAAACCGACTCGTTTAACTACTTGTAGATGTAGATTGAGGACTACTACTACTACTAGTCTATCCTGATTGACCTGATTGATCAGTTCCTTGTGTACTTGTAGAAGTAGACGCTGTTTGAGTATTATCAGTCTGAACTTGAGTGTTTGAAGTAGTTCCAGTCTGAACTGTAGGAGTAGACGTTCCAGTCTGTCCTGATTGACCTGATTGATCAGTTACTTGTGTATTTGTAGACGCAGATGCTTCTGTAGTAGAAGTATTATCAGTCTGTTGTGTTTGCTCCTGAGTTGCTTGACTAGTTCCAGTCTGTCCTGATTGACCTGATTGATCAGTTCCAGTCTGTTCTGTAGGAGTAGACGTTCCAGTCTGTCCTGATTGACCTGATTGATCAGTTCCTTGTGTACTTGTAGAAGTAGACGCTGTTTGAGTATTATCAGTCTGAACTGTAGGAGTAGACGTTCCAGTCTGTCCTGATTGACCTGATTGAGTAGTTACTTCTGTAGTAGAAGTATTATCAGTCTGTTGTGTTTGCCCCTGAGTAGTCTGTCCTGATTGACCTGATTGATCAGTTCCAGTCTGTTCTGTAGGAGTAGACGTTCCAGTCTGTCCTGATTGATCAGTTCCAGTCTGTCCTGTAGGAGTAGACGTTACTGCAGTAGTTGTTTTAGGGCGAATAACAATCGTATAACTCTTTATAAATTCCAAATCTCCTATTTTAATTAAAACAGGTATTTCAGCTTCATATATATCTTCTGTATCTTTTTTTATGAAAGAGGTTTCTTCAACACTTGCAGAAATACTAATAGACTTCTTTTGTCCGTCGATAGAAATAAATGAAGGAGGTGGTAGATTCTCATCTACTAAACCTAATTTTATTTCCATGCCTAATGTAGTTCTTGTTGCATCGGTAGCTACACTAAGGCCTGATACTGAGAGTGAAATTTTCTCATTTAGGTTATCAATTCCAGTTTTTTGATCAGTAGACCTTTTGTTTCTACTATTTTCAGTAGAATTATCTTCATCAAGTTTTATATTAGTATCCTTAAAGGTAATACTTTCTATGCCCTGCGGCGCTCTAATAGCAACAACCCTGTATTTGCTAACAGAATTATCTTCTTTAGAAGTAACAGAATATTCCACACCAGAGTTTAAAGGATCTATAGTTTGTTCTGTTATAGATATATCACCTAAATTCGCAATTACATCAGTATTTGGTTCTATAGTAGTATTGTCTGATATGGTAATTGTAGGGGTAAACTCTTTGGTACTAGAATCTACACCGCTAGGCAATATTAGAAAATAGATTTTTTGCCCTTTAAACTCTAAAAATTTAGCTTCTATATCCTTATTACCTATTTTGCCTTCGTTTTTAGATGCTTCTAATTTAAAACTGATTATTTCTTTAGGATTTTTACTTTCAGGAATTTCTCCGTGATGCTTATCACATGAGAATGTGAACATGATTAATGATGCAAATAATAGTATCTTTTTTAGTTTAAGTGTTTTCATTTTTTTAGTTATTATTTATGATTAGTATTAAACAATAGAGAAGCAATACGCTTCAACAAACACATAAAAAAGGTTGAAACCAACCCTTTAAAGTCTACTAAGGTAGTATAAAATTATTTAACTGGGAAGTTTTTTTTAATTTCACGATTCTTTAAAATATTTTGTTTAGTTGATAAATTCTCTAAATAAGAGACTTTAGAATATATTGTGCCGATATATAGATTTCAGATTAGAGAATTTAATTGCCAGATCAAACATTGAATAAAACACAGCAAATAATTATACTTTTTGATGGAGCCTGTTTATTATGTAATAGTTTTATCAAAATACCAATGAGATATTCCAGAGGTAATTTTTTATACGTATCTAGTCATTCTAAAAAAGGCATTGATATTTGTGATGATTTAAATATTTCCTCCAATTCTAAAATGGATAGCGTTTATCTAATCTACGATGACAATCTCAATTTTAAAAAAAAGTCAGACGCTGTGATTGAAATTCTCAGAAGTTGCGGTTTTATATTTGGTCTTATAGCTAAGATAATAGCTGTATTTCCCAAATTTATCAGAGATTATTTTTACGATTTGATATCCAAAAACAGAAGTTTAAAAAATAGTCGCTGTAAAATCCCCAAAAATCTCGATCCATCTAAGGTTTATCTTTAAAAAGTAGGGTTAAATAATCTTCTATATGGGTCAATACAATTTCTGTATTGTTATCGTATTTCATGCCCTTAAATTATTCTCTAAAGATTTATCTTAGCGCAGATATTTTTAATCCATTTATGAAGAAGGCTTTTATAACAGGAGTTACTGGACAAGACGGTTCCTATTTAGCAGAATTATTATTAGAAAAAGGTTATGAAGTACATGCTATTTTAAGGAGATCATCAGTTTTTACTACTGATAGGATCGATCACATATTTTCACATCCCAGATTATTTACTTACCATGGAGACTTGACCGACTCGAGTAATCTACACAGGCTGTTGGCCAAAATACAACCTGATGAGATTTACAATTTAGGGGCTCAATCGCATGTGGGAGTATCTTTTGAGGTGCCAGAGTACACGGCTGAAGTAGATTCTATAGGAACCCTCAGGCTTCTAGATGCTATACGTGATTCTAAGATAAAGACAAGGTTTTATCAAGCCTCTACTTCGGAAATGTTTGGAGGCATACCCGGGACTGAACCACAAAATGAGAAGACTCCCTTTTATCCTAAATCTCCATATGGGGTAGCAAAATTGTATTCGTATTGGATAACAGTAAACTACAGAGAATCGTATAATATGTTTGCTTGCAATGGCATATTATTCAATCACGAATCGCCTAGAAGGGGAGAGACCTTTGTGACTAAAAAGATAACTCGAGGGGTAGCAAAAATATATAAGGGACAACAAGACACCTTGGTATTGGGTAATTTAGATGCTAAGAGGGATTGGGGGCACGCTAAGGATTTCGTATACGCTCAGTGGTTGATGTTGCAGCAAGATAAGCCTCGAGATTATGTAATAGCCACTGGAGAGACTCACTCTGTCAGGGAGTTTGTAGAATTATCTTTTAAAGAAGTTGGAATAGATATAGAGTGGGTAGGAGAGGGGGTCGATGAAAAGGGGATAGACATCAAGACTGGAAGAGAATTAGTTTTAGTCGATGAGAAATACTTCAGGCCCTCTGAAGTAGAGATCCTTTTGGGGGATTCTTCAAAGGCTGAAAGAGAATTGGGCTGGAAGAGAAAAATATCCTTCGAACAATTGGTATCTTCCATGGTTAAGTACGATTTAGAAAATGATGATTACGGTGCGAAAGAATAAAGGTTTTTTTATGGAAAAAGACAGTAAAATATACGTAGCTGGCCATAGGGGATTAGCTGGTTCTGCTATAGTTGATAAATTGAAATCACGCGGATATAAAAATATATTAACTAGAACATCCAAAGAATTAGATCTGAGAAATCAAAAAGCTACTGAAGATTTTTTTCATTTAGAAAAACCTGATTATGTCTTTTTAACAGCTGCCAAAGTGGGTGGAGTTATGGCTAATAATAAATTGAGGGCCTCATTTATCTACGATAATATTATGATACAGACTAATGTCATTCATAATAGTTATTTAAACCAAGTAAAAAAGCTAATGTTTTTAGGAAGCACTTGTGTATATCCTAAAGAGTCTTCTCAACCTATGAAAGAGAATTATTTACTCACTTCAGATCTGGAATATACAAATGAACCATATGCGATAGCAAAAATAGCAGGTATTAAGATGTGTGAAAGTTATAATATTCAGCATAATACTAATTATATCTGCGTTATGCCAACTAATTTATATGGAAAAAATGATAATTTCGATTTAGACGGTTCACATGTATTATCTGCTCTATTGCGTAAGTTTCACTTGGCAAAGTTATTATCTGAGAATAAATATCAAGAAATAATAGATGACATAAAAACAGGGCTCAATAATAAGGAGATAAGAGATTATCTATCAAAATTTGGCATTAATAAAGAAAGTGTTCAAGTATGGGGAACGGGAAAACCTAAAAGGGATTTTTTATCTTCTCAAGATATGGCTGATGCTTGTATATTTATTATGGAAAACAAAAATTTTTCAGATTTATTCGACCCCGAGGATAAACAAATAAAGAATACTCATATAAATATAGGAACTGGTAAAGAGGTAAGCATATATGAATTATCTGTACTTATAAAGAGAATTGTGGGGTTTGAGGGATCTGTAGTCTTTGATGATAAAAAACCTGATGGCACGTTGAGGAAGTTAACAGATACTAGTAGATTAGATGAATGGGGCTGGAAATATAAAACCAGTTTGGAAGATGGAATAAAAGAGATGTACAAGTGGTATTTAGACAGATAAGGCTAAAAATAGATGAGCTTAAATCTCACATAAGTTTTATAAAGTATTTTAAAAATATCTCTTGGCTCCTTTTAGGAAAAGCATTGCGTATATTTTCAATAGGTGTGTTTAATATTTTTTTGGCGAGGAGTTTAGGTCCCGAAAAGATGGGTTTGTTGAGTTACGCCAGTGGTTTTACAGCTTTTATAACTTCCTTTACATACTTGGGGCTAGACAGAATAGTTGTCAAAGAATTAGTAAAACAAAAAAATAAAAGAGACGTTTTATTAGGCACTGCATTCTTTTTAAAGTTAGCCTGTGCTATTTTAGTTATTACTGTAGTCTACTCTATAATTAATTCCTTGGAGGGTGATAAATACGATGAAAACATACTCGTATTTGTAATGTCTTTAATTACTATTTTTCAGAGTTTTGGGGTTATAAGATTTTATTTTCAGAGCAAGATTAGCGATAAACTCGTAGTATGTGTAGATCTCCTGGGCTTATTGACTACTTTAATTTTACAGACTTTATTTATACTTGGCAATGTATCTCTTATATTCTTTGCTTGGGCTCTTGTATTTGAAAATATCATACTAGCACTTGGTTTAGTTTTTATATATGGATATAGTAAGCTATCTATTCTCAAGTGGTTTTTCAATTTTAAACAAGCCATATATCTCCTCAAGGAGAGTTGGCCTCTTATTATATCTTCCATAGCTACTATAATATATATGAGGATAGATCAGGTTATGATCAAGATAATGTTAGGCAACAGTGAAGCTGGGTATTACTCTGTATCAGTGATGTTTGCCGAAGCGTGGAACTTCATTCCTATATTCATATCTTATTCTGTTTTTCCTGCTATTGTAAAATCTAAAAAATTAGGAGAAAAAATCTATTATAGCAGATTGCAAAAATTCTATGATTTAATGATTTGGATATCTTTGATCATTATCATACCCATGTTTTTCATTAGCAGTTGGATCATAGAATTTATGTTTGGAATGCAATACAGCCAAGCATCGGAGGCTTTAAATATATATATATGGTCTATAGTATTCTTATTTTTAGGCGTAGCCAATAGTGGATATATAGTAAATGAGGGATTACAAATTATAGATATGATTAAAATAATTATATCATCTATTTTCAACATTATTTTGAATTACTTATTGATACCCAGAATTGGAATAGAAGGGGCTGCTTGGAGCACATTGATTTCTTATTTCACATCTAATTATTTATTGTTATTACTATTTAAGGATACGAGGAAAAGTTTTTTTCTATTATCTAAAAGTCTGTTGTTCAACAGTACATTTATCTATGTTAAAAAGTATATCCAGTCTATTAGGTAATACTATTTTTTTAAGATTTGTGTTAAGATTTAGTTTTTTCTCTTTCACGGTCTTTAAACTGAGTTTGATATAGTCGTTTGTAGTATCCGTTTTCTATTTTTAAGAGTTGTGAATGATCCCCTTGCTCGACTAACTTTCCTTTTTCCACTACCAGTATTTTATCTGCTTTTTGTATTGTGGCTAATCTATGAGCTATTACTATAGAAGTTCTCCCCTCTATTATTTTATTTATAGCTTTTTGTATTAACATCTCCGAATAACTGTCTACAGAAGAAGTAGCTTCATCTAAAATTAATATAGATGGATTAGTCACATATACCCTTAAGAAAGAAATCAATTGCCTTTGGCCTACAGATAAAACACCTCCTCTCTCTTTTATGTTATAGTCGTAATTTCCTGGCAAGGTCATTATAAAATCGTGAATACCTATTTCCTTAGCTCCTTCTATTACACATTCTCTACTAATAGACTTTTGATTTAGAGTTACATTGTATAAAATACTCTCTGAAAATAGAAATACATCTTGTGAAACTAGACCTATGTGATTGCGTAAATTTCTTATTTTCTTTATTGAGATTCCATCTATTGTTATACTTCCTCTAGATATATCGTAAAAGCGATTTACCAAATTGATAATAGTAGATTTTCCAGCGCCAGTAGTTCCTACTATAGCAACTGTTTGGCCGGCCTTAACCCCAAAAGAAATTCCCTTTAATACAGGGTTATTGTCTGAATATGAAAAGTGTACATCATCAAAAATTATATTTCCATCTATTCTTTTTAAAGAGATAGAATCTTTATCTGTAATTTCTCTATCATCGTTATTTAATAAGACAAATACTCTTTCGGCTGCTATAATGCCCATTTGAAGTGTATTGAATTTATCTGCCATCTGACGCAATGGTCTAAATAACATATTTATGAGTACTATAAAGGCAAATATATCTCCCAAGGTCATATCTTCATAAAAGACAATTTGATAACCTCCGTACCAAACTACTAATAAAAGAGCTAAAGAGGACAGAATCTCGACCACGGGGAAAAATATAGAGAAATATAATATTGTCCTTATGTTGGCTTGTTTATAGTTATTATTTATCTCTTTAAATTTTTCATACTCGTAATTTTCCCTATTAAACAGTTGAACTATCTTCATGCCTACTATTCGTTCTTGTATGAATATATTGAGTTTTGTCAGCTCATCTCTAACATCGTTAAACGCAGTTTTTATAGAAGATTGAAAAATTTTAGTAGCCCACAACATTATGGGGAAAACCATAAAAACTAATAATGCTAATTTGTAGTTTACGTATAACATTATTATGGTTATCACTGATAATTTAAAGACATCTCCAAATATCAACAACAAGCCTTGTTCAAAGATATTGGCAATAGTATTTATATCTGATACGACTCTTGTTATTAAAGTGCCTATTTTCGTCTTATTGAAATAAACCACTCTCATATAAAGGATGTGTTTAAAAACCATATCCCTTAAATCTTTAACTATGGTATTAGCTAGCCAACCAGCTAAATAGACAAAACAAAACTGAAATATTACCTCTATGAGTAAAACGAATAATATGATGCAAATAAAAAATACAAATCCTTCAAATTGTTTGGGTACTATATAATTGTCTACTGAGATCTTTATTAGAACAGGTCTTATAGTTCCAACAATGGAGAGTAAAATAGCTATAAAGATAGCTGAGTAATAATATTTCTTATACTTTTTTGCAAATTTTATAAGCTTAAATAAGGTCTTTATATTTCTTTTTTTCTTCATGTTTGTTTACAAAAAAGCCACGGCTAAAATAAATATTATTTACATGAGTTTTTTTTCTTTCAAACCTTGAATTAGATTAATATTATTTTCTAATTGATTATTGGAGTAATATTTTTCTAAGCACTTATTAAAAAATATTCTATTAAAATGGTATAACAAAAAAAGCTGTCTCAAAACCGAGACAGCTCTTGTTTTTAGATTAAAAGATTTTTTAAATAAAAGAATGACAAATAATTAGGAATATAAAATAATTCAACTATTTAATTAGTTTTTTTTATATATAATTGCTTTATAAGTTCTTGTGAACTTTTTTGAACTTATAGTATAAGTAATTCGAAGATCTGCCTCATAAGTGCGAACTTCATCTCCACTACTTCCTTTCTTTTTGAAAGTAGCACTAGTTGGAAATTTACTAATTGTTACACCTGGAAAAGATATAGTACTCATAGTAGCTATACTTATACCATTTAAAGTCACAGATTGGCCAACACTATTTTTTAAAACAGCTTCTTCCAAAGAACCAAACTTTATAGTTTCGCTAAGATTATCTACTTCTTTTGAAATAACATGTCCATTTACAATAGTAGTTGTAGGAAGACTTTGAGGAGTACTTGTAAGAGTGCTTGAAGAACTACTTGAAGAAGTAGTTGAAGGAATACTTGGAGTAGTGTTATCAATAGTAGTACTGTTAGCAGAAACAGAAATTTTAGTTTCAAAAGGCTTAACAATATTAAAAGCAGGTAGAGCAATAACTCTAAACGTATCAATATCTTCGCTTTCAGCTGTAACTGTGTATTCTACACCAGATTGTTCAAGATTAGGAAAATTATTTTCCCCTTTTACTAAAACAATTTTAGATAGAGCTTGAGGCACTCCAGTATTAGGAGCTATCTTAGATTTAGGTGAAATAACAATTGTAGGAGTAAAAGTCTTAGTAGCTAGAGTCTCAAGTACTTTTTCTTTACTTATAGTAGGAATAGTAGGAAGGGTAGGTACAGGTGTAGTAGTAGGTGTAGGGGTAACAGTAACAGCAGCAGCAGCAGAATTAGCCTTAGTGGCATTAGCCATAAAATCAGATGGTAGAGCAGCGCCACTAGGTAATAAGATTAGATAAATCGATGATCCCATAGGGGAGTTTACTATCTGCGCTTCTACATCAGATCTGCCTATTTTTCCAATGTTTTGAGATACCTCTAATTTGAAACTAGTAATAGAGTTGTCTTTGTTACGTTTGTCAATTTTTTTAGGTTTCTTGTTGCAAGAATACACTGCAGCGATAAAAAACATTCCTAAAATGAATCTGTTAAAATTTAAGTTCATATTTATTTTGTTAATGATATTGTAATATATTTATTATTCCTTCCTCAGGGTTTTCTGAGGAATTCAAAGATACAAACTTAAACACTACGTATGTAGATTTTTAATCTTTCTTGAAGAATAGGTGTTATCTATGTAGGCATACCATCACTTTGAGCATCATCTTAGGGTGGTAGCTTGGTTTACCTTCTTTACTGTACTGAAGAAATCAATAAATTGAGGTTTAGTTGTTCAATCACATGATTGACAACTCGCACAGGATGATCTGTAAGAATCAATTCTTCGATACTATGTGGAAAAACCAATTTTGTCGTTGGTTGTAGTTCCTGAAATTTGTATTCATGCTATTTGATTATCAATCAGTTAGTGAAATAAACTAACAGGTAAAAAACTACACTTTTAAACAAAAAAAAGCTACCTCGGGTTTGAGATAGCTTCTTGTTTTAGATTAAAAGATTCTTTAAATAAAAGAATGCCCAATAATCAGGAATATAAAATAGCTAAACTATTTAATTAGCTTTTTTTTATATATAATTGCTTTATACGTTCTTGTGAACTTTTTTGAACTTATAGTATAAGTAATTGGAAGATCTGCCTCATAAGTGCGAGCTTCATCTCCACTACTTCCTTTCTTTGTGAAAGTAGCACTAGTCGGGAAATCAGTAATTGTTACACCTAGGAAAGATATAGGACTTATAGTAGATATTGGGAAAAATATAGGACTTATAGTAGCTATACTTATACCGTTTAAAGTCACAGATTCGCCAACATCAGTTTTCAGACTTGCATTAGTCAAAGAGCCGAATTGTATAATCTCTTCAAGATTATCAACACTTGTTGAAAAAACATCTATATTCGGAGTAGCAGGATTATTAGGGACAGCACCAGGGACAGCACCAGGGACAACACCAGGGATACCACCAGGGATACCACCAGGGATACCACCAGGGATACCACCAGGGATGCCACCAGGGATGCCACCAGGGATGCCACCAGGGATACCACCAGGGATACCACCAGGGACAGTATTTTCAATAACGTTACTATTAGCAGAAGCAGAGATTTTAGTTTCAAAAGGCTTAACAATATTAAAAGCAGGTAGAGCAATAACTCTAAACATATTAATATCTTCGCTTTCAGCTGTAACTGTATATTCTACACCAGATTGTTCAAAATCAGGAAAATTACCTTCCCCTTTTGCTAAAACAATTTTAGATAGAGCTTGAGGTTCTTCAGCATCAGGAGATATCTTAGATTTAGGTGATGAAGTAACAATTGTAGGAGTAAAAGTCTTAGTGGCTAGAATCTCAAGTACTTTTTCTTTAGTTATAGAAGGAATACTAGGAAGGGTAGGTGGATTAGAAACAGCAGCAGCAGAACTAGCTTTAATGGCATTATCCATAAAATCAGATGGTAGAACAGCGCCACTAGGTAATAAGATTAGATAAATCGATGATCCCAGGGAGTTTACTATTTGCGCTTCTATATCAGATCTGCCTATTTTTCCAATGTTTTGAGACACCTCTAATTTGAAACTAGTAACAGAGTTGTCGTTATTACGATTGTCTATTATTTTCGGTTTTTTGTTGCAAGAATACAATGCGGCGATAAAAAACACTCCTAAAAGGAATCTGTTAAAAATTAAGTTCATATTCATATTTCTTTTGTTAATGTTATTGTAATAATATTTATTTTTCCTTTTTCAGAAAACCCTAAAGAACACAAACATACAAACTTAACCCGGATTATTTATAGTCATATGAATTTTTCAGGTTAAAAATATCGTTTTTATCGAGTATTTCTAAGGAAATATCCACCTAACTCAAGTTTATAAACAATGTATTTTTTTTCTCATTTTTGGGCAATATATAAAGTAGTCTAGATTTGGTTAAACCCCTTTAAAATTAATAGCTCATATAAAATATTGAAATATAACCATGAATAATCTGGGTTAAAAACTGTACATGTGATTCTCAATCATTTTTTTTGGCTTTTCTTCTAAAAGAATTATCTAGAAATTTATAGAGTTCAGGTTATCATATAATTTATATTTTGTTGGTCCTAACAAAACAATGATAATCCTACAGTTATAATTTTTTAAAATATTAATTTTGTGCATTATCCTCACAATAGATTAGGAATGAATAGAAAGATTACAGATTATATTACTATAGTTTTAAAGGGTATGTTTATGGGCGCTGCCGATATAGTGCCTGGTGTGTCAGGAGGCACTATAGCTTTTATCTCTGGAATTTATGAGGAATTTATAAGTTCTATCAAAAACATTAACATAACCGCTGTCAAGTTTGTCCTAAAAGGAGATCTATCATCTCTGTGGAAGTACATAAATGGTAATTTCCTTTTTTGTGTATTTCTAGGGATAGGCATAAGTGTTATGAGTTTGTCTAAACTAATAGCATATCTCTCGGAGGCGTATCCTATCTTACTTTGGTCATTTTTCTTTGGTCTAATACTGTCATCTATAGTAATAATACTAAAGGAAATAGATAAGATTTCATTTAGTGTTATTCTGTGTCTTTTAGTCGGTGCTTTATTGGCGTATTACATAACTAGGGTTTCTCCTACAAGTATTCCTGACACTTATTCTTTTCTTTTTTTATCGGGTTTTATAGCTATAATAGCCATGATATTACCAGGAATTTCAGGTGCTTTTATACTGTTGCTACTAGGTTCTTATGAAAATATAATAAACACAGTAAATTTTTTGAGGGAAGGCATATACACTTTTAACATGGAATTAATATTTTCATCAGGGAGTAAATTGGTAGTTTTTTGGACTGGATGCGCAGTTGGTCTGTTGATATTTTCTAAAATTTTATCTTGGATGTTTAAATCGTATAGAGATATTACACTATCGGTTTTAACAGGTTTTATGATTGGTTTTTTAAATAAGGTTTGGCCTTGGAAGAAGAAGGTTTACAAAGGGGATTCACATCCTGATAATATTTCATTTTCGGAGGACTTGTTTTTTCCATCATTAAATTCTGAAGATATGCTCATAGCATCTATTCTAATATTTTTATTGGGGATCGTGAGCATAATTTTGATAGATAGATACGCAAAAAAACAGAATTTCAAACCTTCAAAATAATAGTTGGTTTAGTAATTCAAAATAAACCTTAAAAAAAATATGAGAAGGGAATACGGGCTAATTGGTAAAGACATATCTCATTCATTTTCAAAGGGGTATTTTACTGAAAAATTTAAAAGAGAAAATATTTCTGATGCGGTGTATCACAATATAGACATATCTGAAATAGATGGGTTTAAAAATATCTTTATAGAATTTCCAAATATTAAAGGTTTAAATGTAACTATACCTTA
The DNA here is from genome assembly GCF_002369955.1 of Ichthyobacterium seriolicida. Taxonomy (NCBI): domain Bacteria; kingdom Pseudomonadati; phylum Bacteroidota; class Flavobacteriia; order Flavobacteriales; family Ichthyobacteriaceae; genus Ichthyobacterium; species Ichthyobacterium seriolicida. The sequence goes on along the minus strand of NZ_AP014564.1, from coordinate 1,699,978 downwards.
CAAGGAAAAAATAATTACTCTATTAGAGGATCTAGACCTCAGTGCTCGAGAGGTTAGAGCCGTTAATACGATAAAGGTTTTTGATAAAAATAGAACTGTTGGTTATAACACAGATATTATTGGTTTTGAACAATCACTTATACCCTTATTAAAGAAATTTCACAATAGAGCATTGATTTTGGGCACTGGAGGAGCATCCAAAGCTGTGGTTTTTGTGTTGAAGAAGATAGGTATAGATTTTGTTATGGCATCTCGTAATCCAATAGATAAAGGACAGATCTCATATTCCGATATAGATGAAAATATCATGAGAGAGTGTAAATTGATAGTAAACACAACTCCATTGGGCACTTATCCCATTATAGATGTAGCTCCTGATATTCCGTATCACTATTTGACAAAAGATCATTTTCTATTTGATTTAATTTATAATCCAGATAAAACTCTATTCTTACAAAGAGGTATGAAAAGCCAATCTACTTGTAGTAATGGATTTAGAATGTTATGTTTGCAGGCTGAGGAATCTTGGAAAATATGGAATGAATAATTTTGTTTCAAAATAAAAAAGGGCATATATATTCTGATATTGATTATATTGGCCAATAGTAATAAGTGATTTTATACCGACCAAGTGCATAAGGAAGAATTTTTGAGGTATCTCTCTGTAGATAAAAAATACTCGTCTCATACTATAAGTGCTTATTCTAGAGATATAGATGACTTTGTCATTTTCGTAGTAGGTGAAAGTGACCATATGGATTTTTTGAAAGTAGACAGAGATGTTTTTCGTGCTTGGATTGCCTTTATGTTCGAATCTGGATTATCCAATAGATCCATAAATAGAAAGTTGATTAGCTTGAGGAGTTTTTACAGATATTTACTAAAAGAAGACTATATAAATGATAATCCTCTAAAGCAGATTACACCACTAAAAGCGAATAAAAAAATCTATCCTTCCTTTTCTATTTCTGAGATGGATTCTCTGTGGGGGAGAGAAATATTCACAGATGATTTTCAAGGTGTTAGAGATAGTCTTATCTTAGAGTTATTGTATTTCACAGGCATCCGGTTAAGTGAATTAATTGAATTGAAGATAAAAGATATAGATTTGATGCTCAGTCAGATAAAAGTTTTAGGTAAGGGAAATAAAGAACGTATCATCCCGATATGTGAAAATTTTAAACGAGTAATTTCAAAGTACATTTCTCTAAGAGAAGGGTTTTTAAACGATTCAAAAAGTGAAATGTTTTTTATAACAGATTCCAAAAAGAAAGTCTATAGTACCTTTGTGTATAAAAAAGTCAATTTATATCTAAGTCAAGTCTCTTCCAAAGAGAAGAGAAGCCCGCATATGTTGAGGCATACTTTTGCTACTCATCTATTAGATAATGGAGCAGATATAAATGAGATAAAAGAATTATTGGGGCATTCTAGTTTGGCTTCCACACAACATTATATTCATCAGAGTATTAAAAAAATAAAACATTCTTATAACTCAGCTCATCCTAGGGCTAAAAAAAATAGATAAATAATGAAGATACAAGTGCAATCAGTAAATTTTAATTCAGAAGAAAAATTAATTACCTTTTTGAATAAGAAGGTTAAGAAGTTGGAATTATTTTATGATAAAATAGTATCAACGGATGTTTACCTAAAATTAGGAAACAGTAAGGATAAGGGAAATAAGATTGTAGAGATGAAAGTATACGTTCCAAAGAATAATTTCGTAGTTAAGAAAAGTTGTAGATCATTTGAAGAAGCTATAGATTCAGCAGTAGATTCTCTATCTAGGTTGTTAAAGAGATACAATCAGTCTAAGATGAAATCTGGCAGAAATGGTACCAATCCGTTGTTAGAAGTAGAAGAATCTGTATAGTTATTTATTTCGTTCTATGCTGTTTCTATGTATTTTTGTCTTAATATTTGTCAATACCTGATTTATTAAAAAATAATGTCTGATAAGAAAATAGAGTTGATGGCTCCTGCTGGGAATTTTGATTCTTTGCAAGCAGCGTTAGATAATGGAGCAGATTCAATTTATTTTGGAGTAGATCAGTTGAATATGAGGGCTCGTTCTTCCATAAATTTTGTTTTGGATGATTTGGAAGAAATTGTCAGCAGATGCGGTTTGAAGGGAGTAAAATCATATCTCACTTTAAATACCATCATATACGACAACGATTTGTATGTTATAAAAACTCTTATTAACAAAGCAAAAGAGGTTGGTATTACGGCTGTTATAGCTTCAGATCAAGCAGTGATAAACTACGCTTTCTCTCAGAATATGGAAGTTCATATCTCTACTCAGTTAAATATTACCAATATAGAGACGGTTAAGTTTTATTCTAATTTTGCCGATACTATGGTTTTGAGTAGAGAGTTGAGTTTGAGTCAGATCGCCAAGATAACAAAGCAGATAAAAGTACAACAGATAAAGGGACCTAGTGGTAATTTAATAGAGATAGAGATTTTTGGTCATGGAGCTCTTTGTGTGGCGGTTTCTGGTAAGTGTTATATGAGTTTACACACTTATAATTCTTCGGCTAATAGAGGGGCTTGTAAGCAAAATTGTAGAAAAAAATACACAGTTATAGATAAAGAGTCTGGGGTAGAGTTAGAGATTGACAATGAGTATATAATGTCTCCAAAGGATTTGTGTACCATAGATATAATAGATCAAGTTATTGGTTCTGGCATTAATATCTTGAAGATAGAGGGTAGGGGTAGGGCTCCAGAGTATGTCTCTAAGGTAATATCTCAATACAGAGAAGCTATAGATGACTATTATTTGGGTAATTATTCTGTAGAAAAGGTAAATAATTGGATTACAGAATTAAAAAAAGTTTATAACAGAGAGTTTTGGTCTGGTTATTATCTAGGTCAGAAATTGGGTGAGTTTAGTAAACACAGTGGTTCTCACGCCACTCAGAAGAAAGTTTTTGTAGGTAGGGGATATCACTATTACTCTGATGCTAGGATAGGAGAATTTGAGATTAACGCTTGTGATGTGGCAGTTGGAGATAATCTTATAACTATTGGTCCTACTACTGGAGTCAAGGAGTTTAAAGTGAAATCTATTATGGTAAACGATGAGATAGTAGATGTAGCCAAAAAAGGCAATAGATGCACTATCCCTGTCGATTTTATCATAAGGTCTTCCGATAGACTGTATAAGATTATGGAAGTTTAAAGCCGATGGTTATAATCACTTTTAATAGAGATAGATGCATAGGTTGTAATTACTGTGCGGATTTGTGTCCAGCAAACTGGAAGATGAATAGGAAAGATGGAAAGAGTACACTTATAAAATCCGTAAATAAAAATAGAATTCACGTTTTAAAGACTTACGATGAAAGTGTATACGACGATAATAAAAACGTGGCGGAGATATGTCCAGTCAAGATAATCAACGTGATAAAGATAAATAAGTAACAGCTTTTTCAGGATAGTGTCCTTAAAAATCAAACTCTACAACCACAGGACAGTGATCTGAGTGTTTTACATCGCTCAAGATATAGGCTCTACTCATTTTTTTAGCTAGAACATCACTCACTAAATGATAATCTATCCTCCATCCCTTATTATTGTTTCTAGAATTAGCTCTATAACTCCACCAAGTGTAATTATGTGGCTCCTTTACAAAATGACGAAAGGAATCTACAAAGCCACTATTTATAAATTGATCTAACCACATCCTCTCCTCTGGCAAAAATCCAGAAGTGTTTTTGTTAGCTATAGGATTGTGAATATCTATGGCTTTATGACATATATTATAATCTCCACAAACCAAGAGATTAGGATGTGTCTTTTTTATATCATCCACATGTTTTTGAAAATGATCTAGAAAATTCATCTTAAATTCCAATCTATCCATATTTGTAGCAGATGGAACGTAAACACTCATTATAGATAACTCTTCTAAATCTATACGGATAACTCTGCCCTCACGATCTACATCATTAATACCTATTCCTTTTTCTATATGCAGAGCTTTTTTTTTACTCAAAATACCTACACCACTATAACCTTTCTTCTCTGCAGAGAACCAATAAGAATTGTAATTCAACTTTTTGAAAAAATCTAAGTCTAATTGAAGCTCATCGATCCTTATCTCCTGCATACAGATAATATCAGCATTTACAGATTCTATCCATTGATATAATCCCTTATTTATAGCTGAACGTATGCCGTTTAAATTATAAGATATTATCTTCATGAAGTAATAATTAATTTTGCCCCAAAGTAATAACTAATTAAACAATTGGAATTAAGACTGTAATTCGTACTCTCCGTACTCATTCATTTTAACGACACCTGACTCCAACATAATAGTTAAACATTCAAGCAACTCTTGCTTATCCCTATTTTTTGTAATGTCTATTATTTCACGAGAAGTATGAGCTTTTGAATTAAGTATACTTTTTATCTCATCGGAAATAGATAAATATCTTTTACTGTCAACCCCTGTTCTTTTTTTATCTAGACAAACATCACAAACACAACACTTACAAACTTGTTTTTCTCCAAAATATTTCAATAACTGAACACTTCTACAAATATTATTATCAGAGACATAGTCTATAATACTATTGAGACGATCGATATTTCTTTTGTTATTAGATTCTATATTTTCTCGTATTGTACTTATGGTATCCCCATCTTGCCTAGGAACCAAAAATTTGATAGTCTGTATGGCATGCGCTTTATCATAAAGTATTATGCCATCTTTGCTCAATCTCTCAAGATTTTTGTTCAAATCGTATATATTAATTCCTGATCTCTCAGATAACAGGCCTATATCTACATTCACAAATTTACTGTTTATGCCAGCATAACTCCTCAATATGGTTTTTACAGTATTATCCAAATAAGTATTTACCTGTAAATATTCAAATATATAATCACTATCTACATTGAACATTATCTTGGTTTGCCTCTTCTCTCTCTCGGAGAAAAAAATTATCCTCTCTCTGTGTAATAGACGTAAAACATTAAAAACTTTTATAAAGTTTAAATCCTTTTTATTACAGAAGTCTCTTATGTAGAAAGGGAGCTTGTCTTTTATGATTTCTCCCTTGGGTATTTGCAAGTAATTGCAAAGCCCTATATAAGTATCCCTTACTACCTCAAAAGAAGGAAGGGTATTGTAGAACATCTCTTCTAACTGATCTGCATCATTGGAATTCACAATCATTATGCAATAGGATTTTTCATTATCCCTGCCTGCTCTTCCAGCTTCTTGAAAATAAGCCTCCATACTATTTGGAATATCCATATGGATTACAAACCTCACATTTGGCTTGTCTATACCCATACCAAAAGCATTTGTAGAGACTATCACCCTTATTTCTTCTCTTTTCCAAGAGTTTTGTTTTTCTGTTTTGTCTTTACTATCTATTCCAGCGTGATAAAAATCTGAAGAGATAGATTGACTATTTATAAAATCAGAGATTTCTTTTGTACGTCTCCTGTTTTTAACATAAACGATTCCTGTACCACTCGTCTTTTTAAGTATACTGATCAAACGATGATTTTTATCTTCTTCACTTAAAACTACATAGGCTAGATTTTTGCGTTCAAAGGATTTTTTGATTACATTTTTTTTTCTAAATAGAAGTTGTTTTTGTATATCATCAACAACATGAGGCGTTGCAGATGCGGTTAATGCAAGGACTGGAACATCTGAGCGAATAACAGATCTTATATTAGCTATCTCCAAGTAAGAAGGCCTGAAATCGTATCCCCATTGTGAAATACAATGAGCTTCATCAACTGCTAATAGAGATACTCTCATGTATGAAACGTATTCTCTAAATTGCTTGGATGATAATTTTTCTGGAGATAAATAAATGAACTTTATATTACCATTTTGAGCGTCTTGCAAAAGACCATGTATCTCATTATTTGTATACTCACTCGTTATAGCTACAGCACTTATACCTTTTTTTGTAAGTGTGTCTATTTGATCCTTCATGAGTGATATCAATGGAGATATCACTATGCAAACACCCTCTCTAATAATAGCTGGAATCTGAAAACAAATGGACTTACCTCCACCGGTAGGCAACAGAGCTAGAGTATCTTTTCCTAGAAGGATATCGTTGATTATATCTTCTTGAACAGGACGAAAAGAATCATAAGCCCAGTATTTTTTTAACACTTCTAAAGGAGTGTTATCATTATTAATGCTATTTTGATTACTTATCGAAGACATATTTTTATTGCTTAATAAATAACCGCTTTCAATGCTATTGATATAGCTGAATTAGCCCTTCAACAGTAATGATAAAGAAAAATAAACTCTAAAAGAATTCTCAATTAGATTCTATAATTTTAGCAATGGATAATAATTCCTGGTCCTTAAAATTATCTGTCATAATTTGAATGCCTATAGGCAGACCCTTTTCATCTTCTGACAGAGGTACAGATATGGCAGGTATCCCAGCTAAATTAGCATGTACTGTAAAAATATCATCCAAATAATCCGATGTAGAACTTACATTAGATCTATCTATATCAAAAGCTGTGGAAGGGCTTACAGGAGATAAAATGCAATCGTAATGATCAAATATCTCATTAGTATAATTTTTAATTAAGGCCCTTACCTTCTGACCCTTGATATAATAATCGTCATAACAACTTGAACTCAATACAAAAGTTCCTAAAAGTATACGTTTCTTAACTTCATCTCCAAAACCCTCTGTCCTAGATTTTATATATAAATCCTCTAAGTTTGTAGCAGACTCACTTCTATATCCATAATGAATTCCATCAAAACGAGATAGATTAGAAGAGGCTTCAGCTGTAGAAAGGATATAATAACAAGGAGCTAAGTATTTCAAATAAGGAAAATCTATGTTTTCTACTGTATGTCCTTCAGACCTCAATTTATCGAGCTTTGTCATAAACTTTTCCCTAATAATAGGAGATAGACCTTCAGCCTCTATAACTTCTCTAAAATAGACCATCTTTTTATGAGGCGTATTAGATTTAGTCGTATTTGTCTTTTTTTTATCCAAAACGCAAGTAGTATCGTAATCATCTTTACCTGAAACTACTTCATTTACAAATGAGATATCATCTACAGAATTAGCTAATACCCCAATCTGATCAAAAGAAGAAGCAAATGCTATGAGACCATGACGAGAAAAAGCTCCATAAGTAGGCTTAAACCCTACAACTCCACAAAAGGAAGCAGGTTGACGCACAGATCCTCCTGTGTCTGAGCCCAAAGACACATGACACATGCCAGCTGAAACCGAAGCTGCTGAACCACCAGAAGACCCTCCCACAACTTTTGTCCTATCAATTGGATTCCTGGTAACTCCATAATAAGAGTTTTTATTTGCAGAGCCCATGGCAAACTCATCACAGTTTACCCTACCTATAACGATGGCATCCTCAAGTAATAATCTTTCGAGTACCGTAGCTGTAAAAAGTGATTTAAAGTTTTGTAAAATCCTAGAAGCCGCTGTTAAACTGTGATCCTTATAACAGATATTATCTTTAATAGATAATACCATACCTGCTAAACTGCCCGCTTTTCCTAGCTTTATCTTCTCATCTATCTCCTTTGCTCTCTCAATAGCCTCAGAAGAAAAAACCTCAATAAATATATTGAGGTCTCTATTTTTTTGATCTATTATAGATAAAAAAGAATCTACAACATTCAAACAAGTAAGCTGACCGGAAAGCACAGCCTCCCTGGTCTGTTTAAAATCTAAAAGTTTATCCAAATTTCACCAAAAATTCAGTAGTTTATTTATCGCCCTTGTCTTTCTCATCTAAGAGAGAATCTTCCTTAGTGGATTTCTTAAATTCTCTGATGCCTCCACCAATACCTCTCATCAATTCGGGTATCTTTCTACCTCCAAACAAAAGAAGAACAGCAAGCAACACAAGAGCAGCCTGCCAAGGACCAAATACACCTAAGATAACCATCTCCATTTTTTATCTATTTTTTCCAGAAACAAAAATAGAAGTTTTTTTTAAAATCATCAAACTATATGAAATATAAACTATGAACATTTGCAAGACAAAACAAAAGTTTTTAAATCTCGAGGCTTTTTAACCTATGTTCTATCATATTTATCTTCTGTACAGTATCACTGTGCTTTTTCCTTTCCATATCAACAACGTTTTTAGGAGCATTTTTAACGAAATTATCATTATTCATTTTTTTCTCTATAGAAGATAAAAAACCTTTAAAATACTCTAATTCACTCTGTAATGACTCTACCTCAGATGAGGAATCTACGTTTTGAGATAAGGGTATAAAATATTCATCAGAATCTACTATAAAAGAATTAGATCCTTCCATATTATTAGTTACAGATTCTATTTTTCTAACATTACACAACTTAATTATAGCACCATCGAAAAAATCATTTCTACCTTTTTTAGACATGACAAATAATTCTAATTCTTGCCTATTAGGAACATTGTTTTTCTTCCTAATATTTCTCACAGAACTTACAACCTTTACCATATTGTCAAATATTGGCAATAAAGAATCATCAATAGTATTATATATCTCCGGCTCACTTGAAATAATAATAGCCTCTCGAACGGTCCTATCAGATAATGATTGCCAAATATCCTCTGTGATAAAAGGCATAAAAGGATGCAATATCTTCAATATTTTTTCGAAATTTTCTACCGTTTTAGAATAAGTAACCTCATCTATAGGCTCCCCATATTTAGGTTTTACCAGCTCTAAATAGTAAGAACAAAAATCATCCCAAATAAACTTATACAAAATCATCAATGATTCTGAAATTCTATGCCTACTATAAGAAAACTCTAAGTCTTTTAAGACCTTATTCGATTTGACATCAAACCACTCTAATACCCTTTGGCCTAATAAATCTATCTCAACTTTATCTGAAACCTCCCAACTCTTAATCAACCTGAAGGCATTCCATATTTTATTAGCGAAATTTCTGCCCTGCAAACACAATTTTTCGTCGAATAATAAATCGTTGCCAACCGATGAACAAAACAACAGACCCGTTCTAACAGCATCTGCACCGTACTCCTTTATCAAAGACAAAGGGTCTGGAGAATTACCTAGAGATTTAGACATCTTTTTGCCCTCCTTATCTCTAACTATTCCAGTGAAATAGACATCTTTAAAAGGCTTTTTATCAGTCCAGTGATACCCTGCCATGATCATCCTAGCAACCCAAAAAAATATTATATCAGGACCTGTAACCAATTCTCGCGTCGGATAGTAATACTCTATATCCGCATTATTAGGATTCCTTATCCCATCAAATACAACTATTGGCCACAACCAAGATGAAAACCAAGTGTCCAACACATCTTCATCTCGTATTAAATCCCTCTCCGAAATAGAGTCATTCTTATCTTTAGCCAAGACTAAAGCTTCATCTATATTTTTAGCTACTACATAATCGTTTATCCCCTCGCCATAGTAGTAAACTGGAATTTGATGTCCCCACCACAATTGCCTAGATATATTCCAATCCCTTATATTTTTTAACCAATGATTATAGGTATTTTTATACTTGTCTGGAACTAGTGAAATCTCGCCATCCGATACAGATTTAAGCGCTACATTTGCCATAGTTTTCATCTTCAAAAACCACTGACAAGATATCTTCGGCTCTATTACACAACCCGTTCTTTCAGATACCCCAACACTATTATCGTAATCTTCTACCTTTTCTAAAAGGCCTATACTCTTTAACTCTTCTACTATTTCTTTTCTTACTGCAAACCTATCTTTACCTCTATAGTGCAAACCATTTTCATTGAGAGTGGCGTCGTCATTGAATATATTTATAAACTGTAATTTGTGCTTATCGCCTATTTTCTTATCATTTACATCATGACACGGCGTTATCTTGAGACATCCTGTACCAAAATCTACATCCACATATTCATCTTCTATTACGGGGACAGGCCTATTTGTAATAGGGACGATTACATTTTTCCCCTTCAAATTAGAATATCGACTATCATTTGGATTGATACATATGGCAGTGTCTCCTAATATAGTTTCAGGACGAGTAGTAGCTATAACTACATATTGATCCGTATTCTCTACTCTGTACTTTATATAAAATAATTTGGATTTTTTTTGAATGTGAATTACCTCTTCATCAGAAATAGTAGTTTGTGCTTGGGGATCCCAATTTATCATGCGGTATTCCCTATACAACAAGCCTTGCTCGTGTAGAGAGATAAATATGTTACACACAGATTCTGAAATATCTTCATCCATGGTGAATTTAGTTCTCTTCCAATCACAAGAAACACCTATTTTCTTGAGTTGATTTAAGATGATATCCCCGTGTTCTTGTTTCCACTCCCAAGCATATTCTAAGAATTCTTCTCTGGTTAAATCTTTTTTTTCTATCCCCCTATCCTTTAATCTCTTGACAACCTTAGACTCAGTAGCAATAGAAGCGTGATCTATACCAGGGATCCAACAAGCGTTGTAACCCTTCATCCTAGCTCTGCGTATTAAGACATCCTGTATGGTATTATTCAACATGTGTCCCATGTGTAAAACCCCAGTTATATTAGGAGGAGGCATCACTATAGTATAAGATTCTCTACTGTCTGGAATGGAGTAAAAATACCCCTTCTCTAACCAGTAATTATACCATCTATCTTCAACTTGTTCATGTTGATATCTCTCAGATATTTCTTTCATAAAATTTTTAGTGCAGTTATTATATCACCATTTTTGTATGAAGGTAAATGTATCCATCATCAGAGCAATACCGATATGAACTAGACATCCTCCTAAGATATTTTTACTTTTTAAGGCTAAGATTCCTAAAATATACCCTCCAAATATTGAACTTATAGTCTCTAATTCGGGTTTGCCAAAATGAATAAAAGCATAGGTCGCTGTCATGGGAAGAATAGCATCTCTGCCTAATGCCCTAGACAAACCTATAACTAAGACACCTCTGAACATAAACTCTGTAGATATGAAACTTATAGAATAACACATCTCATACAAAGAGAAAGCCACAGTTTTACTTATTCCAAGTGAACCATCATCTGTATTGACCCTAAAAGTTGGATAGTAATTGAGGAAATCCTCTTGAATAGATCCTAATAATATGATAGGAAACATAATGGCCAACATCCACACATAGGGTAAGATATTTACATTTTTGATATTTAGACCGTAATAAGCCTCCCATCTCTTCTTGTAGAATATAATGCTAAAAAGACCAAAACAAATAGCATAAAATATAAACTCTTCAATGTTTATGGCCAGACTCCTAATGAAATGATTTTGAACATGATTTTCTAATCTAGGAAAAAAACTAACAAAAGTAGATCCTAGAGCTATAGACATTATGACCAAAAAGAAAATGCTTTTTATCCAAAAATAAGACCGTTTTAACTTGTGCTCTTTGCCAGTTAAATACATCTTTGGTATTAGTATTCCGTAATACGCAAAAGAGTAAAGAGCAAAATAATATACTATACGTATATGCTGAGGTTGCACCATTATCACAGAATTATCGAAATCAAAACGATAATTTAAATATATGGTTACAGACATGAATATTAAAAAGTATAAATAACTCTTAATATTAAAATCTAGGGCCACAAACTTCAATATGGCCCTATACATCTCCTTCATATAATCCTACTTAAACAAAACCCTTATTTAATATTTTGGTGGAATTATATTTTTTTTATCCGTAAAAAAAATTAGATGTTTTCTTTTACCCTATACCACTTCTGAGTACGAAAAAACAGGAATATATAACCCCTGACATACAATACATCATAATTACTTGCATCCATCCACATTTTGCAATCATAAAACTTTCCATTACCTGGATCTAAAATAGATCCATCTTCGTACTCTCCATCATCGTATTCCATTTCTTTAACAATTTCCATGCCTACTACAGGCTGATTTTTCAAAGATCCAGGACATTTATCACAAACAGGATTTTCATCGCCCTTCTCTCTATTTAACAACTCTACTATCTTTCCGTATATTTTACCATCTTGCTTCATGTAAAGTTCAACTATAGACTTATCCTTTCCAGTCTCATCATCTACAGTTCTCCATTTACCTTCTATACTTTGAGAAAAAGCACAATTAGCAGATAATAACAATACCATTACTAATTTGATCTTGAAGTACAATTTCATAATCTTTATATTTTATTTATTTTTTTATTAAACCATCTAACAATGTAAATATCGATTTACTCGAAGGTCTTGGAGCATTAGCGTCAATTATATTTCCTTCAGAATCGATCAAAATAAAATGGGGAATACTTTTAACTTTATATTCAGAAACAAAATTAGATTTTCGGGCGTTATCTGCTATTAGTTGTACTCCTGACATCTCTTTATCTCCGACCATTTTTTTCCAATTTTTATTTCCTTTTTCACCTTCATCTACAGAGATACTTACAAATTCTATACCTTTCCCTCTGTATTTCTCTTCCAATTCCATTAAATATGGAATTTCATTTACACAAGGCCTACACCAAGTTGCCCATATATCTATGTATACTATTTTACCTTTGAAATCATCTAAAGATGTTTTTTCTCCATTGTAATTTTCGTAATCAAAAAATTTAGGAGATTTATTCCCCTTATCTAAACCATTATTGCCATAAACTGGCACTTCAGACGTTTTATCATTATCATACATTAAATAACCCAACCCAGTCTCGTGATCTGGAGTTCCCCATTTACCTTCTATGCTTTCAGAAAAAGCACAATCAGCAGATAATAACAATACCATTACTAATTTGATCTTGAAGTACAATTTCATAATCTTTATATTTTATTTATTTTTTTATTAAACCATCTAACAATGTAAATATCGATTTACTCGAAGGTCTTGGAGCATTAGCGTCAATTATCTTTCCTTCAGAATCAATCAAAATAAAATGCGGAATACCTCTAACTTTATACTCAGAGACAAAATTAGATCTCCAGCCGTTATCTGCTATTAATTGTATTCCTGACATCTCTTTATCTGCGACCATTTTTTTCCAATCTTTATATCCTTTTTCACCTTCATCTACAGAGATACTTACAAATTCTATACCTTTCCCTCTGTATTTCTCTTCCAATTCCATTAAATATGGAATCTCATTTATACAAGGCCTACACCAAGTTGCCCATATATCTACGTATACTATTTTACCTTTGAAATGATCTAAAGATGTTTTTTTTCCATTATAATTTTCGTAATCAAAAAATTTAGGAGATTTACTACCCTTATCTAAACCATTATTGCCATAAACTGGTACTTCAGACGTTTTATTATCATTATCATTATCACACGTTAAATAACCCAATGTCAGAGAAAACAACAACAACATAATGGGCGCAAATATCCATAGTTTAACTATCTTTTTCATTTTAATATTTTTTTTGATTACTCCTCTAAATTAACAATGAGCTTATAAGGTTTCTAAAACTTATAATATATCGCAGATGCTTTGCTCATAATTACCCTAAAATAAAATTGTATAAAAGGGGAAACCTCTAGAATTTCATACAACTTACATAGAAATTCATACCCGCACAAATGTAATACTATAATTGTAATAACATAAAAAAACACTGATTGCTAATTGATCTGAATCCTACAAAATATTTTATTTTAAAAATAGAGTTTAATAGTTTTTAAACTAAAGCAGTATAGATAAAAAGAAGAAGCCTCAACTAATATCTTGCCTGTCATGCCTTTCTGTTCTGAATTGTATATAAAAGTCATAAGTCTTTTTTCATCGAATTTCACCCCACTCCCTCACATAACCTGGATTATTCATGGTTTTATTTCAATATTTGATATGAGGTGTTAATTTTAAAGGGGTTTAACTAAATCTAGACCACTTTAGATATTCCCCAAAAATGAGGAATAAAAATAAATTGTTTATAAACAGAGTTAGATGGATAATTCCTTATAAATACTGAATAAAACAATACTTTTAATCTAAAAAAATCATATGACTATGAATAATCTGGGTTAAATAGTGCGGCATCAATTCTTTTTACATAGAGAACATCCTTCTTTAATAGTTGCTTTTACTTTTAAGCTCTTTATTGGTTTTATTAGACTTACCCAGATTAATAAGATCATCTTTTGAACAGCTCAAAAAAAAGATTAAATCAGTAATATAAATACTGAAATATGTTGTGGTTTTTTCATAATTTTTGTCCTGATATTTTTCTGTGTTTGAGGAAATAAGTTACTAGCTTTGTAACTAAAATCAACAATTTCACGAAAAAATTATCTAAAAAATCAAATTATTAAACTCATCATGTTCATCAAAAAAATATCAATATTCATATTCTTATTAATTGTGGTGTGTTGTAAGGGACATAGGTGGCCAACAGCTTCAGATCATGAAAGATATCTGAAGGATATAAAAAGGGGAGTAATAGATCCAGAGCTAGTAGGTATTTGGATTCATGTTCCAAAACCTGGAAATGAATTAGATACCATTGATTTAAAAATTTTTAAGAAAAATAAAATATTAAATGAAAAAGTATCCTACTATAAAAAGCTTAAAGAATTTGGATGTAGAGACGGGTACAAGGGGAATCAATTATGGGTATTAGAAAAGAAGGGTATTAAGGGTGTCTATATCAGCATATACGATTATTATCCGCCTGATAATAAGCCTTATACATTTATGATGTCAGTAATAAATTACACCATTAAAGGAGACAGTTTTTTTGAACCATTTGGAACAGAATTCACAAAATTAGAGAAATACGATAAAGAGATGTATGATAAATTATTAAAAACAGATCTTCCCTGTATGGATTTATCTACTATAAATAATGACTAAACACAAAAGGATCTCTTCTATTAACTAGTCTGTATTTTTTTTTACTATAATTCACAGTAGAATAATAGAATATCCATGCCCATTACTACTTTTACCTAATCTTAACCTGGATTATTCATGGTTATATTTCAATTTAGGCATAAAGTGTTAATTTTAAAGGCCTTTACCCCAAAATCAACCACTTTAGATAAAGCCCAAAAATGATGAATAAAAACACATTAGTTATGACCTGAGTTAGATTAGCATTTACTTATAAATGCTTAATAAAAACGATAAATTTAACCTGAAGATTCATACAGATTATGAATAATCCAGGTTAAATAAAAATCAATACAGCCGAATTTAGTCTTAGAAAATATTTGCCAAAATAAACATGCTAAAAGTATTTTATACCTTCGTGCGCTTATTTTAAACCTTTACGTAGATCTGAATGGGAGAAAACCACACTCATTATAATTATGAATCACCTTTGAGAGAGGATGCATTTTTACTAGACGATTCGGAAAAAATTCTCAGAATAGAGAAGAGCTTTAGAGATATTATGTTAACTCTAGGTTTAGATATGAACGATGATAGTCTTGCTGGAACTCCTAAAAGAGTTGCTAAGATGTTCGTAAAAGAATTATTTTCTGGGCTAAAACCAATGGATAACGAACACTCATCATTTGATAATAAATACAATTATGGAGAGATGTTAATAGAGAAAAATATCACTCTATATTCCACTTGTGAACATCATTTTCTTCCCATAGTAGGCAAGGCGCATGTAGGTTATATTTCAAACGGAAAAGTTATAGGCCTATCTAAGATAAACAGAATAGTAAATAATTTCTCTAAACGTCCTCAAGTACAGGAGAGATTGACAATTCAGATAGTTAGAGAGATGCAGAAAAACCTGAAAACCCAAAACGTCGCATGTATAATAGACGCCAAGCATTTATGTGTGAATTCAAGAGGGATTAAAGATACTGCAAGTAGTACTATAACTGCTGAATTTGGCGGAGAATTCAAAAATAAAGAGGTTAAAGAAAACTTTTTGAACTACATACAATTAGGAACTATTTTTCACTGAAAAAACTATGAAAGGAGAACTAAAAATATATAATTCGATTACTAAGAACAAGGAGATATTTTCACCTATAAATAATGAAAGTGTGGGAATGTATGTATGCGGTCCTACTGTTTACAATTTTGTTCATCTAGGGAATTGTAGAACTTTTGTGTTTTTTGACATAGTGTATAGATATCTGATTCATCTTGGATATAAAGTGAGATATGTCAGAAATATAACGGATGTAGGTCATTTGGAAGATGATACTGAAGATAGTGAAGACAAGCTATTAAAAAAAGCTCGTTTAGAAAATCTAGAACCTAGAGAGATAGCTCAGAAGTACACCTATTATTTCCATATGATACTCTTACGTTTAAACACTTTGCCTCCTAATATAGAACCTACCGCTACGGGACACATTGCGGAACAGATCGAGATGATAGAAGACATTATCAACGATGGATTCGCATATATATCAAATGGGTCTGTATATTTCGATGTGGTCAAGTACAACGAAAAGTATTCATATGGAAAGCTTAGCCGTAGAGATATAGAAAAGCTGATACATAATTCTAGAGAGCTAAAAGGACAATCTGAAAAAAAGAATTCACAAGATTTTGCCCTTTGGAAAAAAGCCTCTAAAAATCATATTATGCGTTGGAAATCCCCTTGGGGAGAAGGTTTTCCAGGATGGCACATAGAGTGTTCTGCTATGTCTAAAACCTATTTGGGAGATAGTTTCGATATTCACGGGGGAGGTATGGATTTAAAATTTCCTCATCACGACTGTGAAATAGCTCAGTCTAACATAGCTAATAGATCAGAACCTGGAAAATATTGGATGCATACTAATATGTTAACCCTAAATGGAGATAAAATGAGTAAATCTAAGGGTAATGTCTTATTGCCTTCAGATCTCTTTTCTGGTGAAAACTCAATATTTAAAAAGGGATTCTCACCTTCAGCAGTAAAATTATTTATGTTACAAGCCCATTATAGAAGCACATTAGATATATCCGAAGAGGCTTTAGAAGCAGCTGAAAAAGGATATATCAAACTCATGAAGGCTCTATCTGTTTTAGATAGGCTAGCTCCTAGTGAGGAGTCTACTTTCGACGTCAAAAAATGGGTTGACAGCTGTTATGAGGCTATAAATGACGATTTCAACACTTCAGTTTTAATAGCAAATCTCTTTAATCTGACCAAAATAATAAACCGATTAGAACTGAAAACAGAATCAATTTCAAAAGAGGATTTGACACTTTTATCTGAAAAGATTAGAGTATTTATCTTTGAGATTCTAGGCTTAGAGCAATCTGTTTCATACGAAAAAGACAGGTTAAAAGAAGTTTTAAATATTCTAATAGAAGTACGAAATAATGCTAGGAAGAATAGGGATTGGAAATTATCAGATCAGATAAGAGATAAATTGAATGATATAGGGATATCCTTAAAAGATGGAGAAAATCAAACAGATTTTCCAGAATTATAAAAAAACAAACTGGATATATTATTTTTAGAATAACTATATTCGGCTGTCAAATCAAACTTGAAAAATGGCGAAACCTTTTAACTTTAGTCGCCATTTTTATGATATTTTTAATACTAAACACTTTATACTATGAAAATATTTAGCTGTTTGAAAACAGTGGCTCTTCTAAAATTATTACCAGTTGTTCTATTGCTGTTTTCCTGCAATGCATCCAAAGCTCTTTTTGAAAAAGGACAAAAGTTAGAACAGGCTGGAATGCACCAAGAGGCTGTTGAACTGTACCTGAAGTCCTTAAAAGAAGATAACTATAATATAGACGCTCGTATTGCACTAAAAAAAACTGGATTAAAAGCCATTGCGCAGCATTCTAAAAGGATAAAAGACTACTACTCTGAATACGATTATAAAAATGTTGTCAACACTTCCAAAACGGCTAAAAAACTCATAGAAAAATCTAATGAATACAAAGTTAATCTAGAAATAGATGAAGAGACTTTAGGAATAATAGAATATTCTAACGAAAAGTATATAGATAAGTTATTCAAGGAAGCCCAACAGTTACTAATAGACAAACAGTTTACTCTAGCAGAGGATTTATACAAAGAGATATTGAGCGTGGATGAAAATAACGCTGAGGCTACTGAAAAACTAAATTTTTCTAAAAAAGAGCCAATATATCTATCAGCCTTAGAATTTCTAGAAAAGAACAAAAACAAAAAAGCTTATTACCTATTCGAGGAGATAGGCAATTACAGAGATGCTTCCAAATTAAAAGAATTAGCTAAAAAAAGAGCGACTTTCAAGATATTTTTAGCCTCGGTCAACACAATGAGTGGAGATGTATCTTGGAATAGAGAAGCCAAGTTTTTGATAGAAAAAAAATTATCTCTTGTAAAAGACCCTTTTGTTAATTTTTTATTGGGAGATTCGCAATTAGTTTTTTCAGAGGGATACTCTGATGAATACAGAAAAAAAGCTTTAAAACTCGATGCTAGTGCGATCCTTTTTTTAACAATAGAATCAAATGATCATATAGGCAGTCACCATAAACAAACAAAAAAGGGATGGGAAGAGTACAAGTATGAAAAGAAAAATCCCGATACGGGGAGAAAAGAAATCCATACTGGATATGATAAAATATATTACGTAGAACACTCACAGGAAAACAGAGTTAATTTGAAGATAAAAATCAGAATGGAATCGGTTGAAAAAAAACAGATAATATTTTCTGATTATATAGATGGATCTAGAGAAGATAGGGTAAACTACATAGAATACGAAGGCAATAAAGGATCACTTAGAACAGGATATTGGAAACATTTGAATAGCCATAGCGATTCAGATGTGGTAAGAGATTCGTTTTTAGATAGAATTCACGTATCATCTTTGTTAAACGCCAGAAAAGAAATAACCTCTGCAGAGGACATGAAGAGAGATATAATAAATAGTATTTTAGATAATTTATCTAAAAAAATTGTAAGTTTCGACCCCGAAGAAAACTCTTTGTAATGATTAAAAATAGATTTGTCTTATTCACAGTTATAGCATTGTTTTTCAGTTGTGGTAGCTCTAAGAGTTTTAGAGATAAATACAAGGGTAAATTACGCCTAAAATTCGATAGTAAAGAAAAACCAGATTGGATAGGTCAAAAACCTGAATCCTCGGAATATTATACAGGGATAAATATGGTTTCTAAGACACAGTTTCCATATAGTTATGTAGAAAAGGCTAAAAGTAAAGCCCTAGCTGATTTAATAAGTAATATCTCGGTAAATATATCTAGTAATTCTGTCATGACTAGCATAGAGGATAATTTTGAACTATCTGAAGAATTCACTTCTTCTATAGAGTCTTCTTCAAAAGAAGAAATAGAGGATTATGAATTGGTAGACACCTATGAAAGTCCAATAGAATACTGGGTATACTACAGGTTGAATAAAAAAAAACACCATGAAATAATCAGAGAAAAGCAAGATAAAGTATCTCGTAAGGCTATTACCTTAATGACAGATGCTATTAACTATGAAAAAAAATACGATTATAAAAATGCTCTTCAAAGCTATATCAGCGCCATAGAGTTAATAAAACCTTATTGGAATAGCACTTTAGAGACAGTTTATAATGGGGAAAATGTATTTCTCGGAAATGAGTTGATGAAAAAAACTATACAGTTGATATCAGACATACAAATACTCAGAAATACAAATATCATAAAGGTAAAAAGAGCACAGTCCATAAAAAATGAAGCCTCTTTCTCTATAAAGAATAAAAAAGGACATGATCTAAATAACTTGCCTATAGAATGGACGTACTCTAAAGATAAGTGGA
Source organism: Ichthyobacterium seriolicida (assembly GCF_002369955.1). Taxonomy (NCBI): domain Bacteria; kingdom Pseudomonadati; phylum Bacteroidota; class Flavobacteriia; order Flavobacteriales; family Ichthyobacteriaceae; genus Ichthyobacterium; species Ichthyobacterium seriolicida. The sequence goes on along the minus strand of NZ_AP014564.1, from coordinate 1,680,279 downwards.
TCAAAAATATTTACATAAGCAAAGATGGCCTTATTTCGCCCACAATAGACAAAGTTATTTCTTCGAAAGATAAAGAATTTATAGTGGCTAGATTAGATTTAGATAAGATTATAAATGAGGTGAGTAATGATTTTTCTTTAAGAAAAATATTCTCTGCAATGTCTGTGCCTGAAGATGAGATACGCATAGAAATATTAATGCCAAAAATATATGTGGAATCTAATACTCCTATTTTAAAAGAGATCATGATAAATTTTTTAAACAAAAAAAATATTCCTCTATCTGATAAAAAACAATCTGATTTTTCTATATCGATAAATGAAAAAATAAAAAAAACTGGAGCTAATAACAATGGTATACTTCACAGGGCAACTCTAGATATAAGTTATACTGTTTTTAACAATAGAGATAAGATATTCTCTACAAAAGAATTTTTCGAGGGTAAATCCATAGAGAATATAGAGCGAGCTATACAAGACGCTACTTCAGAGGCTATAGACGAATTTAATTATAGAATAGCAAATAGAATATATGACATAATCTTTAAATAATGAGATCAGACAATATCGCAAAAAGTGTATGAAGTTTATTCGTAGGATTGTGATCATATATATTGTTTTAAACAAAAAAACATTGTGTCATATTGTTTTTTATACGTACCTTTGCGTACGCAATATGTGGTGCGGATAAATGTTAAGTTTTTCAATGATTACATTTGAAATGACTTACTAGGCGTTTCTATTTAAAATATCGTATGGACACGTAGCTCAGCTGGATAGAGCATCTGCCTTCTAAGCAGACGGTCACAGGTTCGAATCCTGTCGTGTTCACCAGCTTTTATAATTGGTTGATTCATTAAATAAATATGAAAGTAAAATTATCAATCCTGTCTCTGATATTTATTCTTTTGTATCCTTTGATAACAAAAGGGCAGGTTAAGATAAGCCCAATTTCTCCTTCCTTGAGTATTTTGCTTATCCCACCAGATGCTAGAGCAAATTCTATGGGGAATATTGGAGTTGCTACATCCTCTGATGTCAATTCTTTATTTCACAATCCTTCTAAGATAGCTTTTCATAAAGAAAACAGGACATTTGGACTCAACTATGTTCCTTGGTTTCGTAATTTAATAAGTGATTCATATTTTACGACTGCATCGTATATAGATAAGAGTTTAGGAAAAAATGGAGTTTTGGGTGCAAATTTTATGTTTTTTTCAAGAGGGAAGTTTGATCTAAAAGATGAAGAAAATAAAGACAAAGGCGTTGGAGTCTTAAATTCTTGGAGTATTAAAGGAGCGTATTCATTACAGTTGAATAAATATTTTTCATTGGGAGCTGAATTGCAGTTTGCAGGTGCTGCAACTAGTTCACCAGACGATTTATCTTTGAATTCTGTAAACGCTTTTGTAGGAGGTCTATCTGGTTATTTTGTATCCTCAGTTATTAAAGATCTTCCTTTTTTATCTTCAGGCAGTTCATATAGCCTTAGATATAGAATAGGATTAAACATATCTAACATTGGACCTAAAGTTGGTTCTAATGATGGTAATAATGATTATTTTTCGCCTACTAATATGAAATTAGGTGGATCATTTGATTTTTTTGTGGGAAAAAATACTGTTGTATTTAGTTTAGAATTGAATAAGCTTTTAGTGCCATCTGTACAGCCTGACGGATCACATAACGATATAACTCCTATTTTTGGCATGTTTAAATCCTTTGCTGATGCCCCAGGAGGGTTCTCTGAAGAAATGAGCGAAATCAATATAGGTACAGGAGTGGAATACTCATATAGAAACCTCGTTTTCGCTAGACTTGGTTTCTTTAAAGAAAGTGAAATGAAAGGAGATAGGAGTTTTATCTCTACAGGTATGGGGTTTGGTATTTATGGTGTCCGTATAGACATGTCATATATGTATTCTTTAAGTGAAGAAAATCCTGCCCTGGCAAACACTATTAGGTATTCGGTAAGTTTCGACATAGATAAGATATACGATCAATTCTAAAAGAGTACTAAACTCAAAAACGACACTATCCCATAAAGTGTGTAAATAAGGATTCTGGTCGTTATTTCTCTATCTAAAAATCCATAGCATAAGTATCTCTTTTTTCTAAACGGTTTCTTTAGGATGAATTTATAGGCATTAAAATAGGAGTGCAAAATCACCCCTATTTGCAATAATTACAGCTGTTTTAGCTGCTTTTTGATTAAAGGCTCTGCTTAGGGATTTAAATCGTTTTTAGCTCTCTTTAATAGGGCTTCTCTGCCAAAATAAAGATTAAAAATGAGAAAAATTAAAAGGTAGCTCTACACACTTTATCAGACACTGTCTCAAAACGCCTACTCTTGCTGAGCTTTGGAATACCTTAAAAGATAAAAAGCTAAATTCTAATGGAATAATTTAACGATTTTCCTCTTTATAAGAGTACCTCTTGTCTTTCGGTTTTAGACATGTTTTTGTTTTGTATGTTTATAGATTCTTGATGTATAGCCTTATATATATTCTCTATAAATTCTTTGCTCATTCCCAATCTTTCACCTTCTAGGACCTGTTTATGTAGTATTTCATGCCACCTGGAACTCTGTAAAATACCTACATTATTTTCTAATTTTATTTTTCCTATGCTATTGGAAATTCTCATTCTATGGGTTAGGATATTTAATAATTGAAAATCCAGTTCATCTATATCAGATCTAAGTGATTCTAACTTTTCTATATATTTCAAAGACTTCCCTTGAAGTTTTCTCAATTCTAATTTTCTAATTACCTCTTTTAGCTGTATTGGGGTAATCTGCTGTTTAGCATCACTCCAAGCCTCATCAGGCTTATTGTGAGTCTCTATCATCAAACCGTCAAAATTGAGATTAAAAGCTTTTTGAGATACTGAATATATCCCATCTCTATTTCCACAAATATGTGAGGGATCACAAATGATAGGTATATTTGGAAGTCTCTCTCTCAAAGCAATAGGTAATTGCCATTGAGGTTCATTTCTGTATTTAGTTTTTTTATAAGTAGAAAATCCCCTGTGGATAACTCCAATTTTTTTTAATCCATTAGCATATAATCTCTCTAAGGCCCCAATCCATAATTCTATATCGGGATTTATAGGGTTTTTAACTAAGATAATCTTATCACTGTTTTTTAGAGAGTCTGATATCTCTTGAATAATAAAAGGGCTTGCAGTACTTCTAGCGCCTATCCACAAGATATCTATATCGTATTTTAAAGCTAATTCTATGTGTTTTGGATTAGCTACTTCTGTGGAAGTTAAAAAACCTACTTCATCCTTTACCTTTTTCAACCATTTTAAACCTATCTCTCCTACTCCCTCAAAATTTCCAGGTCTAGTTCTAGGCTTCCAAACTCCTGCCCTAAATACATTTACCCTATTTTTATCTAAACTTTTAGCTATATCTAAAACTTGTTTTTCACTTTCAGCACTACAAGGACCAGATATGAGTATAGGTAATTTGTTAAAAACTTTATTTTTTATCCAATTTTGTTTTTGATTTTTTAAATCCATCCATTTATTTTTTTTTAATTCCTTCTAATACTCTTTTTATATCATTAGATCTTAGTATGTATTTATCTAAGTCGTCAAAGCTCTTTGATTCTATCTTATCCCTGAAATATTCTAAATTTTCTATATACTTGTTTAGAGCCATTAGGATATTATCAGAGTTCTGCCTAAATATTGGAACCCAGGTTTTTGAGGAGCTCTTTGCAAGTCTGACCGTCGAGGCAAAGCCACTTCCAGCCATATTGAATATGGCCTGTTGGTCTTTTTCTATTTCCAAGACTGTGTGTCCTAAGGCAAAAGAGCTTATATGAGATATATGCGATACATATGCTATGTGTTTATCATGTCGTGAAGAGTCCATTTCAATTATATTCATTCCTATTTTCTCATATATGTTTTCTACTAATTCTATGGCTTTAGGGCTGCTCTTTTCCTTGTCGCAAATTATGCATAATTTATTTTTAAAAAGTAAATCAAAGGCAGCTTCAGGTCCAGAGTGCTCCGTGCCTGCGATAGGATGAGTAGCAACGAACTGCTTTCTGTTAGCGTGATTTTTAGTGATACTACAAATACTCTCTTTGGTAGACCCCATATCGAAAATTACAGACGATTCTTTTACTCCATCTAAGATAGATGTAATATACTTATCATTATCGTTTACAGGTAACGCCAAAACTATGACATCAGATTTATCAATAGCTTCCTCTAAAGAGCATACTCTGTCTACTATTCCAAGTTTTATAGCTATATCGGCGTGTTCGAGTTTTTTTTCTACACCCAGTAAAATAGATGGCTTTAATTTTTGTCTCAGAGATAAAGCCATAGATCCTCCCATTAAACCTAAGCCTATAATCGATACTATCATGAATATTATTACTTTTTAAAAATTCTTTCTACCAAGAGTTCAAGAATTTTGGCTGAGAAATACAGAAAGAGATTCTAATGTATTTTTTTTCTCTGCTCCAAATATAAATCTAAGATCGGTATATGAAAAAATATTTATCCGCATGAATTTAACTTTTAAGAAAATATTACTCTTAATAAATTAGTCAATCTTTATATTATATCATATTAAGCATGACTTATATTTTCCTATTATTTCTATATCATTACACTTGCCTTCTAGACTTCTCATTAAGTCACTATAATGGTTTTCGTCTTTAAATAAAAAATCCACTATAAAAGAGTATTCCCAAGGTTTATCGATAATAGGTATAGATTGTATTTTAGTCAGGTTTATGTCTTTACTTGAAAATGTATTTAATATATCTGCGAGATTACCTGGTTGGTGTTTTAAAGAAAATTTTATAGACGCCTTGTCCTTATCTCTTAAGCTCTCAATATTTGTCTTTGCAATTATAAAAAACCTGGTAAAATTATTTTTTTTAGTTTGAATATCTCTATCTATTATGCTCAATTTATAAATATTACCAGCTGTTTCACTCGCGATAGCAGCTATATTAATAAGATTTTCATTTGATATTTTTTTTGCACTCAGTGCTGTGTTTTCCGTTTCTACCAATTTTATATTTGGATATCTTTTTAAATATTCTTCGCATTGTAATATGGCCATAGGGTGAGAATATATCTCTTTTATATCTCCTATGTCTTGACCTTTAATTGTCATTAGACAGTGAGAAATAGACAAGTAATATTCACCTATGACTTTAATATTATTATTCAATATTATAGAATAATTCGATAATATGCTTCCAGCTATAGAGTTTTCTATGGCCATAATAGCGAGATCTACTTTATTTTGATTTATGAGATCAGGCATTTTTCTAAAACTATCGCATTCTACTATATCTATGGGTTGGGAAAAATATTCCATAGCTGCTATGTGATGATAAGATCCTTTAACACCCTGTATGGCAACTGTTTTTTTCATATGAAATGTTTGAAATTATAAATAGCGCAAATTAAAGTTTAGTTCTTATTTTAAAAGCCTTATTTTCACCGATTGACCTTTATTTAAAAACATTATTTTTAGTAAATATTAATCTGAATTAGGGTTGTTGAAAACCTCTTAATTTCTTATTAAATTCGCAGAGATAAAACACTCTAGCTCACTATGAAAAATGACTTACAATATATCATTGACAATAACTCATACGATATAATAGACGTTAGAACAAGAGAAGAATTCCAGGAGAATCACATATCTAATAGCATCAATATCCCTATGCATGAATTACCTGATAAAATTCAAGAGATAAAAAAAAATACTAAGGACATAATTATTTGTTGTAAGTCGGGTCAGAGAAGCCAACAAACAGTTGAGTTTCTAAAGTCCGTTGGAATAAATAACGTCTACGATGGAGGCGGATGGGCTCAAATCGACAATCTAATCAAATAAATATCCTTTTTCAGTATATCTATCCAAACATATGGAAAACCTGAATGTAGCCATTGTCATATTGAATTACAATGGAATAGATCTTATAAAAAAATTCTTACCTTCAGTAATAAAACACTCTTCTAAACAAGCAGATATTTACATAATAGACAATGGATCTTCAGATTGCTCAGCGTCGTTTATAATAGATAATTACCCTGAAGTTAAACTGATAAAACATCAACACAATCTAGGTTATGCCAAAGGATACAATCTAGGTTTAAAAGGGATAACACACGATATTTTTGTATTGCTAAATTCCGATGTGGAAGTAACTCAAAATTGGTTAACTCCCATTATAGATGCTTTCAAACTAGATAGTAAAATAGTGGCCGCACAACCAAAAATATTAGATGCTAAGTCTAAAGATAAATTTGAATACGCTGGTGCTGGGGGTGGCTTTTTAGATAGATTTGCTTATCCTTTTTGCCGCGGTAGGATATTCGACAATGTAGAAACTGATAAGGGGCAATACAATGATCACTGTAATATACTCTGGGCTACAGGAGCTTGTTTCTTTGTCAGATCAAAAGATTTTTTTCAACACGGAGGCTTTGATGAAGATTTTACAGCACATTGGGAAGAAATAGATTTATGTTGGAGGTTTTACAACAGCAAAAAAAATATATCATACATTGGCACTTCTACTGTCTACCACGTAGGTAGCGCTACTAAACTTGGATTCAACGAGAAAAAAGTTTTCCTGAATTTGAGAAATAGCCTTCTCTCTATAGTTAAAAACGCTCCACTTAAATCTCTTGCTATAATCGTGATAAGCAGACTTATACTAGATCAATTACTGTTTTTTAAATTTATTTTTGAAGGTAATTTCAAAAACGCATTACATGTACCTATGGCACACTTTAGCTTTTACAAACTCTTGTTTAAAATCTATAAAAAAAGAGCTAAACATCAAGTGGATAATTACTATAAAACAAATAGCATCCTCCTAAAGTATTATTTTAATATTTAAGTCATATTAACTCTCATTGAGTTTTTATTATTTATTTTGTCTCTCATTTTTTTTAAAATATATTGCTTTAAACATTAAAAAAAACTACTACAATAATGGCTGGACATAGTAAATGGGCAAATATCAAACATAGAAAAGGAGCTCAAGATGCAAAAAGAGGCAAAATATTCACTAGAATAATAAAAGAGATTACAATAGCTGTTAAAGAATCAGGAAATGATCCAAGTAGTAATCCTAGATTGAGAAATGCCATCTCAAATGCAAAGGGAGAGAATATGCCTAAAGACAATATAGATAGAGCTATTAAAAAAGCGTCAGGCGATGACGCAAATACATATTCTGAAGTCACCTTCGAAGGGTACGCAAATGGGGGAGTAGCTGTTTTTGTGGAATGCACAACTGATAATATAAATCGCACTGTAGCTGATGTAAGAAGTATTTTCAATAAAAATGGGGGCTCCTTGGGGAAAAATGGATCCTTAGAATTTATATTTGACAGAAAAGGAGTATTCGTCATAGATACTGATAAAAATTCTATAGACTTAGAAAAAGTGGAGATGGAACTAATAGATTCAGGATTAGAAGAATCTTATATAGATGAAAATACAATCACCTTGTACACATCCTTTGTAGATTTTGGATTGATGCAAAACAAATTGGAAGAGATGAATATAGAAGTCAAACAATCTAGTCTAGATAGAATCCCTAACACCACGACAAAACTAGATTTAAACGAAGCTAAAAAAGTTCTAAACTTGATAAATAAATTCGAAGATGATAATGACGATGTTCAAAACGTATTTCACAACTTGGAAATGACTAGTGAAATAGAAGATTATTTAAACCAATAGAACTAATAATACTGCAACTTAAGATTACTAAAATCCGTAATCATTTGGCCTGGTGTATTCGTATTTTATGTCTTTTAATATAGGAGCCTTTATTCCTATAAAAAAGTTATATGAACTGTTGCCTATAGGAGCCCAATTTACTTTCATAATAAAGGAATCTAAATCTCTAGTTACATTTATATTGGTGTGAGAAAATCCAGAATTATCTAAATCATAACCAGAAGAAATATCAAATTTCCACTTTGTAAATGTTAAATCTATGCCAAAAGTTAAGGTGCTAGTTCTAGTTATATCTTTTCCTCTGATATTGTAATTCCAAGAATAACCAAAGTTTATATTCCACGGCAAATCATAATCCATATATGGAATGGGTTTTTTAAGATCTATCTCTTTTTCATTTTCTTTTTGATCATCATCTTCTATATTTTCCTCTACTTCACTATTTTCAGATATACCTCCACTTTTTTTATCATTTTTATCTTTTTTATCCTTGTCACTAGTACTCTCTTTTTTTCCAAAGATATCAGTATTACTAAGTCTGTATGAAGCTGTAAAACCCGTATTAGTCAATCTAAACAAAGAGCCGTTTGATATATTATAACTCTCTAATAGTTTTCCTTCTTCATCTATGGCATATGGACTAAAAGTACTCCTAACCTGTATATCTAACCCCTTTATTATGGTAGTCGAAGCATCTACTGATAAGTCTGACCATTTAAAGAAATCTTCTTTTGCCATATTATAACTAATATTCATATTCAGACTCCTAAACAGAATTATCTTTTTTACAGCATCTGCAGTATCTTTTTCTGATTTAAAAGCTATTTTACTCTCTAATGAATTACCAATTCCAAAGGATATATTACTCTCTTGTGAATTTCTAGGATATCCATATATCCCTTTTTCAAACCTGGAGTATTTCTCTTGTATAGTCTTGAGAGGATCAGATGGGTCTGGTCTATCAAAAGTGTCTTGATAACCCCAAAAGTCAGAAGTGAAATCAGGTTTATAACTGTATGAAATAGTTGGACTCAACACATGCCTTATAGCCTGCACAAAGGAATTTTTACCAAACTTAAACATACCGTAAAGTCTAGTAGAAAAGGACACTGAAAAATTAAATTCTCTAACCGAGTAGAATCCATATATTTTATCTTCCACAACCATTCCTTCTTCTTGAGTTTTTTCATCTATTTTATCTGGATCCCATCTCTTTTTAGAGACATTTTGATACCATATCTCTGTGAAATTTACAGAAGGACTAACATTTATATGTTTGAATAATTTAATGCTCGTGCTAGAGGATAAAGTGTTTTTTATACCATTTTGAATATTGTCAAATACTTGCTTTGTAAACAGTAGAGAATCTTTAACACCCACTTTATTATGTGCATTTGCCTGCCAGTTTATGTTAATTTTTTCCACCCAATTGCCTCTACTTCCATCATCTGACTCAAATGGATACCAAGGATCTGCATCTAGTGTTATAACTGGTAAATCTAAAACTAAGTCTCCAGTATTATTATTGTGAGAATGTCTGAGGTTTACAGATAGTCTAAGTGGTAACTCTTCAAATTTTTTATTCATAGATACAGAAGAGTTCGTAGTATTATTTAGGAAATTCTTAGAATGTCTCTCCCTAATAGAAGATTTATGATACTCACTACTAGCTATATTTACACTAGCGGAAAACAATAAATTTGGATTTGATTTTGGATCTTGTGTATGTGACCACTTGATATGGTATTCAGTATTTTTACTGTAATCTGATCTTCCCTTCTCGCTGAGAACCTTATTTATGTAGTCTACGAAAAAATTTCCTGAAAATTTATATCTCAATTTATAATTAGAACTACCCTCAACACGCCATCCTCCTCTAGTGTGAATATCACCTCTTAGGGTTAAATCTAAATTGTTACTAAAGGGGAAGTAATATCCCATTCCTTGTAATGAAAACCCTTCTAATTTGGTCTCTCCCCAAGTTGGAAATATTATACCTGAAGTGGGCTTATTGGACATAGGAAAAAAACCAAAGGGAACAAATATAGGAGTAGGCACTCCAGATATACTCATTTGAGCAGAACTAGTTACAATCTTATCATTACCTATTTTCTTTATCCTGGAGGAGGCTATATAGTAATCAGGATCGTCTTTTTTGTCAGTGGTAAACTTTCCATCTCTTATGTAAATGATATCATCAGATTCTTTTTTTATCCATTCTCCAACTATGATTCCCTCTTTATCTATTGTCTTGCCATTTTTTACAAGTACATTTTTAGTTTCTGTGTTATAAAATATTGTGTCTACATGATATACTTTGTCCCCTTGGGTGAACACTGGGCGTTGTACAATATTTTCTAATGTATCTAATATGCCGACGGCCATAACAGTATTTTTTTTCCAGTCTATGACAATTTTGCCAGCTTCGAGTTTCATGTCTTCGTATTTCAACGAAGCTTTATTATAGAGCATGGTCTCACGTGTTATAACATCATTTCTGATGGTATCTGTAGCGGTGTATTCAACTATTTCTTTTATAGATGAACTATCTGTTTTGCTCTGAATATAGAGATCATTTACAAGGGTGGAATCGATAATAGATTGTTGTTGAATAAGTAGAGAGTCACTATTTTCTTTCTCTACAGAGAGATCATTTACAAGGGTAGAATCGATAATAGATTGTTGTTGAATAAGTAGAGAGTCACTGTTTTCTTGCCCTTTGGATATTTCGCAAAAAAAAAAAGACAACGGTTAAGGCTATGAAATACTGTCTATACAAATCTAATTTCCTTTACAAGAAAAGCACTAGCAAATTTAGCCGTTTATTTAGAATACACTACTACTAATAGATTGTTTTTTTGCGCTCTATGAAGGACAATAAAAATAGATTTCAATTCTATTAAACTACCTGTAAGGTTAGTATATTCCTAAGTTTCTTACTTTAGCGGGTGTTTTTTTTAGGGGCAATATCTAAAGTGGTCTAGATTTGGTTAAATCCCTTTAAAATTAACACTTTGTGAATAATATTGAAAGGTAACTATGAATAATTTAGGTTTAAAAGAATTTTACTATCCCATCTTACTAGAACCCTTCCAAAATATGATGAACTTTTCACTTTTTGGAGAGAAAATAAAAAATACTCTACTAATTTTATAGCAACGCAAATTAAAAATATCAAAGTAATGCTGAGAATGATAGAAAGTATACCAAAAACAAATTATGATTTCCAACTGCTGCTGCTGTTATAAAATCTACTTTTTTAGCTCTTGGAGGGGGAGGGGGGAGGCTACAAGAAATGGTCCAAACCCATACCAAATCGGGGAATAATCCTGGAATCAATTTTTAACTACTTTTGGCAAAAGAGTTCGTCTATGAATAGAGATAAAGAGATATATCATCTTTTATTTACCCACTTTAAGGGTATTGCTTTAATAATTTTTCAAAAAAAACTATTTATGAAACACACTATTAATTCAGTTGTGAAGACAACTGTTGTCTTTTATGATAAGAGAACTATTAGCACATTTTTGCTATGTATTTTTTTAACTTTTTTTTCTCTTTTGTCTCACAGTCAGAAAAAAGATATCTCATTAGAAGATATTTTTAAAAACAATATTTTAAAAGCGCAGAGAATAGGGAATATTCATAATATGAAAAATGTCAGAAAATATACTCTTGCAAACGAGAAGGGCACTAGTATAGACGTTTATAATTACGGCGACACTGAAAAGGAATACAGCATTTTTGACGCTAATAATTTTTCAGAGATAAATAATTTTTCTGAATACTTTTTTAGTGAAGATGAAAAATTGATTCTTCTGTCAACTGATCAAGAGCGTATTTATCGTCATTCTAGGTTAGCTAAACACTTTATATACAACATATCTGATAAAACTATAGAAGCTCTTTCTCAGGAAAAAGAGATAGCTCCAAAATTTTCTCCTGACGGTAAAAAGATAGCTTTTGTGAGAGATAATAATATTTTTGTAAAAACTCTAAATACTAAATTAGAAACACAAATTACTTTTGACGGCAAGAAAAACAGTGTTATAAACGGCATAGCAGATTGGGTATATGAGGAAGAGTTTTCTTTTGTAAGAGCTTTTAAGTGGTCTAATGATAGCCGAAAAGTTGCTTTTATACGTTTCGATGAAGCTAATGTACTAGAGTTTTCCATGGATATTTTCGGTAAGGGGACCTATCCAACACAGACCAAAATTAAATATCCAAAAGCTGGAAGTGAAAATTCAAAGGTCAGTGTACATGTATATGATTTAGAAAAATCAAAGACTTTTAAAGTGGACTTAAGTGATTATACAGATTTTTATGTCCCTCGCATATATTGGACTAGTGAAAATGACAAATTATGTGTTTTGGTTATGAATCGTCATCAAAATAAAATAGATTTTCTCTTTGTAGATACTGACCAAAAAAGGCAGGAAGTGGTTTTTGTAGATACTGATCTGAGTTATATAGAGCTTGAGATGGATGTGTTTTTTTTGCCAGACAATTCTTTTATATGGCCTAGTGATAGAAGTGGTTGGAATCATCTTTATTTATTTGAAAACAAAAACAAGAAGATCAGACAGATTACAAGTGGAGACTGGGAGGTGACAAAATTTTACGGTTATAATTCTGGTCAGATATACTATCAATCTACTCGAGATGATGAGGGTAACGAGGGAATAAATAGACATGTATATAGCATTGATATTTCAGGGAATAATAACAAGAGATTATCTAAAAATACAGGTGTGAATAGGGCATTTTTCAGCAGTGATTTTACTCATTTTATAAATGAATATTCTAGTGTGGATATTCCCTATAGTTATGATTTATACAATAACAAAGGTGAATTTATAAAGAAGATAAAGGATAATAAGGAATTAGAAAATAACTTAAAGGATTATAAAATATCTAAAAAGAGCATTTTTACTATAAAGACAGATGGAGGTTATGATTTAAATGCTTCTATGATAAAACCATATAATTTCGATTCTAAAAAGATGTATCCAGTTCTTTTTGATGTGTATGGAGGTCCAGGTTCTCAGAAGGTATCAAATTCTTGGAAAAATGATTTATGGCATCAGTTTTTGTCTCAAAAGGGATTTATAGTTGTCTCTGTAGATAATAGGGGCACGGGTTTTAAGGGCAGAGATTTTAAAAAGATAACTTATAAAAAACTAGGCAAATACGAGATAGAAGACCAAATATATGCTGCTAAATATTTTAGAGAATTGCCCTTTGTAAAAAGAGATAATATAGGTTTTTTTGGATGGAGTTATGGTGGATATATGGCATCTTTGGCCATCACCAAGGGGGCTGATGTCTTTTCAACGGCTATAGCTGTTGCTCCTGTTACGAGTTGGTATTTTTACGATACTATTTATACCGAGAGGTATATGGGTCTTCCAAAGGAGAATATTAGAGGATATGAGGACAATACTCCTTTTAAATATTTAGATAATTTTAAGGGTAAGTATCTTTTAATTCACGGTTCTGCCGATGACAATGTTCACTATCAAAACTCTATGACGATGGTCGAGCATCTAGTTCAAAAGAATAAGCAATTCGATTTATTCGTATATCCTGATAAAAATCACGGAATATATGGAGGCAATACAACTCTTCATTTATTTACCAAGATAACAGACTTCATATTGAATAATTTGAAATGACAATCATACAATGAATATAATAAGGCTAAAGGAGGTCAACTCTACAAATGATTTTTTGTCGAAGATGGTTAGAGATGAATATCTACAGGAGTGGTCAGTAGTTAGAGCGGACTATCAAAGTCAGGGAAAAGGTCAGATGAGTAATAAGTGGTTATCCGATCCATACAAGAATTTGCTGTGTTCTATTTTGTTAAAACCTAATTTTTTAAATATAGGTTCTCAATTTATGTTGAATATGGTAGTTAGTTTGGGCATATTTAAATCTTTGAGTCAATATGTGGATAATGTGAAGATAAAATGGCCAAATGATATATATGTAAATTCAAAAAAAATAGGGGGAATATTAATTGAAAATACTTGTGTAAGTAAAAAAATAACTAGTAGTATAGTTGGTATCGGTATAAATGTGAATCAAGAAAAATTTGATAATTCTCTCAGAGCTACTTCCATTAAAAAAGAGACTAATACTAATTTGGATTTAGAGTTTTTTTTGGAGGATATACTCTCTCATATAAGAGCTTATTACAATAGACTGTGTAAATCGGATACTTTAAACATATACCAAGAATACGAGGATTCTCTATTTCAGATTGGGGAGAATAAATTATATAAGACTCCTGATGGAGATGTGTTTTCTGGCTGTATAAAGGGCATAGACACCTCTGGAAGATTAAAAATAAATACAGATGCTGGCAGCACGCTCACTTTTTCAAATAAAGAGGTTATTTTCATCTTATAAATAACCTCTATAACTCTTTGTCTTATTTGTTAAAATTTAGATTTTAAGTTTTTTTCTAATTCAGATAGAAAGTCTTCTGTGGTCAGGTAGTGTTTTTCTGTCAGAGATTTTCCGTGTATTATAAGAGCTAGATCTTTGGTCATCTTGCCACTTTCTACGGTTTCTATACATACTTGCTCTAGTGTATTACAAAAGTCCTTCAATTCTTGATTATCATCCAATTTTGCTCTGTGCAAAAGTCCTTTAGTCCAAGCGAATATAGATGCTATAGGATTGGTAGAAGTAGCTTCCCCTTTTTCATGTCTGCGGAAATGCCTAGTTACCGTGCCGTGTGCAGCTTCAGATTCTACTATTTTACCATCTGGAGTAGTCAATACTGAAGTCATCAATCCTAATGATCCAAATCCTTGAGCAACTGTATCGGACTGTACATCTCCATCGTAATTTTTACAAGCCCATATAAAACCTCCTTCACATTTTAGGCAGTAGGCTACCATATCATCTATAAGTCTGTGCTCGTATGTGATTCCAATACTATCCATTTTATCTTTGTACTCAGCATAAACTTCTTGGAAGATATCTTTAAATCTGCCGTCGTATTTCTTTAGAATAGTGTTTTTAGTAGATAGGTATAAAGGCCACTTTTTAGTTATGGCAACGTTAAAACAAGAATGTGCAAAACCATAAATAGAATCCTCTGTGTTGTACATAGACATAGCCACACCGCCATTATTAAAATCGAATATTTCCCATGTTTTATCTTCCCCTCCATCTTCTGATTTAAAACTCATGGTCAATTTGCCTTTACCTTTTATTACCACATCGGTAGCTCTGTACTGATCTCCAAATGCGTGTCTTCCAATGCAGATTGGTTTTGTCCAACTCGGAACCAGACGCGGGATGTTCTTGATTACTATAGGCTCTCTAAAAACTGTGCCGTCTAATATATTTCTAATAGTACCATTTGGAGATTTCCACATCTCTTTTAAGCCAAATTCTTTTACTCTACTCTCGTCTGGAGTAATAGTAGCACATTTTATACCTACACCGTATTTTTTTATGGCTTGGGCTGAATCTATAGTTATCTGATCATTTGTCTCATCTCTTTTTTGGATGCTCAAATCGTAATATTTTATGTTTAAGTCTAGGTAGGGAAAAATCAGTTTTTCTTTTATGAGATTCCAAATAACTCTAGTCATTTCATCTCCGTCTAATTCTACGATTGGATTGGCTACTTGTATTTTTTTCATTTAGGTTTGGTTTTTTATTTAATCGGATGATAACAGCTAGCAAAGGTAAGGCAAAACACAGAGTTTTCAAATAAGTCATAAAGATCTCTAGACTCTATTGATTTGACTTGGATTATAATATTTGGAAGTTATCCATTCGCTCTTTTTCCTATTGTAAAACCTATTTGCTGAAGTGTTCTTTTTTAAGAACGTTTTCTTTTTGGAAGTTATCCATTCGCTCTTTTTCCTATTGTAAAACCTACTTGCTGAAGTGTTCTTTTTTAAGAACGTTTTCTTTATGGAAAGGGGTAATTCATGGGTATTTAACCCAGATTATTCATAGTCATATGACTTTTTAAGGTTAGATCTATGGTTTTTTATCCAGTATTTATAAGTAATTGCCTATCTAACTCAGGTTATAAATAATATGTTTTTATTCCTCATTTTTGGGCTTTAGACACTATCCTGTAAAGTGTGTAAAGTTTATATTTAGGAAAAAAAATCCTAGATATTTTTTTAAAAAAAACTAATTAAAACTTTATACAAATGAAAAAAGAAGATTTATTAAAAGATGAATTCTTAAAGCAATTCAAAACAGGAGAAGATCTGCTATCATTTCTAAAAGATATTCAGAGACGAGGTATTGAAAAGATTCTAGAAGGGGAATTAGATTCACATTTGGATTATTCTAAATATGAGCAATCAAAGAATACAAATTTCCGCAATGGCTATTCTACAAAGAATGTTAAGACATCATTAGGAGAGAGCAAGATTAAAGTTCCAAGAGATAGAGATTCCTCTTTTAATCCTATGTTAATCCCTAAACGCAAGAATATGGCAGAAGGATTAGAAAATATAATCATCAGTTTTTATTTCAAGGGGATGAGTAATTCAGACATAGAGGATCAAATACAAGAGTTATACAATTTTGATATTTCTACATCTACCATATCCCGTATCACAGATAGAGTGACAAATGATATCATAGCCTGGCAAAATAGACCTCTAGAGCCTGTATATTTGATAGTTTGGATGGACACTATAGTATTCAAGGTTAGGGAGAATTCCAAAGTGATCAACAAGAGTATGTACATCGCTATTGGCCTTGGTAGAGATGGAAAAAAAGAAGTATTAGGCTTATGGTTAGGGAAGAATGAATGCTCTGCCTTTTGGATGAACGTATTAACAGATTTAAAGGCTAGAGGAGTTGAGGATATACTTATCACAGCTACGGATAATTTAAATGGCTTTACCCAAACTATAAAAAATGTATTTCCTGAATCCACAACCCAAATATGTGTAGTACATCAAATCAGGAATTCAAGCAGATATGTAGTATGTAAGGATAAAAAGACGTTTTTTAATGACATGAAATCAATATACAATTCCCCTACTAAACAATCAGCTGAGGCCAGCCCTAAATGACTTTGCAAAAACATGGGAATCTAAGTATTCCTATGCTGTTAAAAGCTGGCGAGATAACTGGGAGGAATTGTCTGCTTTTTATGAGTTTCCCGTAGAAATCAGTAAAATTATTTACACTACCAACTTGATTGAAAACCTCAATGGAAAAATCAGAAAGTATACCAAAAACAAATTGTCATTCCCAACTGATGATGCTGTTATGAAATCTACTTTTTTAGCTCTGAGGGAGGCTACAAAAAAATGGTCTAAACCCATACCAAATTGGGGAATAATTTTGAATCAATTTTTAACTATTTTTGACCAAAGAGTTCGACTATGAATAAAAACAAAAAAATATGTCATTTTTTAGTTACACACTTTACGCGATAGTGTCTAGGGTCTATAGTGAATATCTATCTATTCTTTTATCAAAACTTTGATATCTTCTTTATTGAGTACATTTGATTTACTTAATACCTTTATCAGAGTATCTAATTTATTTTCAGTATTAGAAAGCTTTTCCTTAGTAACAGAAAGTTCTTTCTTAGTAGAAATAAGCTCTTCATAAACTGCTTGTGTTGCTGAAATATTTAAAGTAGTAAGACCATCGTAATCTACTGATCGTAGATCGTCTACCTCTTTACCGTAGATGAAAACCTTATTTCTAGAATCTAAAACCTCTTCTGTTAAAAATGTATTAGAATCTATAACTCTTTTTACTTTTATAGATCTCTCTCCATCATTTTCTATAATAACTTTAACAAGATTTCCAACAGAAAAACTGTGAACCTTGTTTGTCGTTATAGTACTTCCTTCATTTGAAATTTTAACTGATTTAGCTAATTCATACACACTAGGGATAATACCTTTATTTATACTTATAACCTGTGGCAGTATGCCTTCTACTTGCTGAGCTATTACTTTTTTAAATGGCTTAACACCACTTTCTATACTGTCTATCATGGTATAATCTGTAATTTCTATATTTAGAAGTTTATTTAAATCTTCTTTTCTGTCTGATATACCTTTTATACTCTTAATACGCTTATCTGATATAGCTATAAATCTAGATTTTGTTAGAATAGAATGATCAGCATGTAAAGAAAGCAATTCATAATGATCACCAGTTTCAGCATTAAAAGAGTAATTATCTCTATAAGTAGTATTTTTATACTCGAAAACTCTTCTATTTACTTTTAAAGGGGTCTTTAGATTATAAAAACCTCTTGATAAAAAAACTGTACCCTTTAAATGTGTTTCCCTAACCTTATCATTTCCTAACACTACTGTGTCATGTCCCTTACCTTTAGCTTTGTGTCCAATGACTATTTCATTTGTAGACCCAGTAAGATAGGACTCGGATTCAGAACCTATATAAACAGATTGGTTAGAATGATCAGTATTTAAACCAGCTTTAGTCCCTAAAGCAATATTGTTTGAACCTCTGGTATTTTTAGCAAGTGCTTCGGTCCCTATAGCTATATTGCCATCACCTACTTCGTTATCCCTAAGAGCATCTTTTCCTAAAGCGATATTATTTGATCCTGTAATGTTTTGTCCTGAGTCCCCAAATAATATATTGTCATTGTCATCTTTCCGTGGTCCTGCTGCCGGTTTTTCTGGTTCTGCTGCTGGTACTATTTCTCCTTTATCCCCTTTGTCCCCTTTATCTCCTTTATCTCCTTTATCTCCCTTTTCTGATTTATCGCCAGCAAGACCTTTATCTCCTTTATCTCCTTTATCCCCTTTATCTCCCTTTTCTGATTTATCGCCAGCAAGACCTTTATCTCCTTTTTCCCCTCTATCTCCTTTTTCTGCTTTTTTGTCTATCATCTGCTTAAGCAGATATCCTTGATATGCTGATAAGACTTTTTTAGGGTCATGAGTTGAAAGGTTCAAATTATTAATAACTTCTAACTCTCCCTCATCTAACGTTTTAATTCTTGTTTCGTAGGTTTCTAATTTATATACTCTTTCATAAAGTTCTTTCCCCCTTTCAGCTGACAAAACTTTACCATTACCTCCGTTAAAATTATCAACAATATCTATTTTATCTAATTTTCTTTCTTCTAAATCTCTCCCTTTATTAGCAGATAGAGCAGCTGATACAATTCTAGAATTCAAATTATCTATAACATTTGTTTTTGGGCTATTTGCTGCATAAAATGCATAAGGGACACTAAGAATTTGACTCTTTTTTATAATAGCATTACTATAATTATTGTTTCCAGTCAGATCTATCTCTGATTTAATGTAATATGACTCCTCAGACCATGATAAATCAGACAATTTTAAACCTGAGAATCCTTGAGATCTAATCCCTTCTCCTACATTTAGATAAGCCAAGGCATTTTTATCTGTTTTAACATTCGAATGAACTTCAGAGTATACAACATTTTCTGATTTTTGTTCATTTAAGACATACAAAGAAATACGAATACTAACTGTAGACTCTTTTAAGAGTTGATTGTCCTTCCTAATCACAAACTGATAACTCAACTTATCAGGAAAATTCTTAGAAAAAGAATAGATACTTAAAAATGAGAGAAATATAAATCCAAAATAAAAAACAATTCTTCTAGTCATAACTATCATATTAGTTGATATAACTATTGTATTAGTTGATACAACTATATGCTCACGAAATTAAAGCTTTTTTAGAATATGCTAACATAGTAGTTCTATAAAATAAAAGGTTTAGTAAAAATTTGATGGTGATTATTTTTACCAAGTGACTTGTTAACCCAGATTATTCATAGTCGTATGAATTTTTTGGATATAATCTATCGCTTTATCCAGTATTTATAAGTAGTCATTGATGAACTCAGAGTTATAAATGGTATATTTTTATTCCTCATTTTTGGGCTATATCTAAAGTGGTTATTTTTGGTTGAAACCCTTTAAAAATAACACTTTATAGTTAAATTGAAATACAAACCATGAATAATCCAGGTTAATAGGATCTTAATTTATCTTGAACTTATTTTATCAAAACTTTTATATCTTCTTTGCTAAGAGCATTTGATTTACTTAATGCCTTTATTAGAGTATCTAATTTCTTTTGAGTACTAGAAAGCTTTTCCTTAGTAACAGAAAGTTCTTTTTTATTAGCAGAAAGTTCTTTTTTATTGGCAGAAAGTTTTTTCTTAGTAGAAACAAGCTCTTCATAAATTGCTTGAGTAGCTGAAATATTTAAAGTGGTAAGACCATCGTAATCTACTGATCGTAAATCGTCTACCTCCTTACCGTATACAAACACGCTATTTGGAGATATTTCATTTCCTAACTTTACTACAAAAGTATTGGTGCTTTTTATCTCTTTTACTTTGACAAAAATCTCTTTGCCATCATCCAAAATTAGTTTTACTGTATCACCCTTAGAAAATCCATGTGCCTTTTTTGTAGTAATTGATGTAGTATCATTTGTAGTCTCTATTGATTTAGTTGATTCGTAGACACTAGGAATTATACCACTATTCTTTTGTACAATATTTGGAACTATACTTTCTATCTGCTGAGCTATTACCTTCTTAAAATGCTGATTACCCAGTTTATTAGTATCTCTCATAGTGTAATCCGTGATTTCTATATCTAAAAGTTTTTTAAGGTCTGATTCTTTATCTGATATGCCTATTATGCTCTTGATACGTTTATCAGAAGTGAGTTGTACGCCATTTGCATGAACTGTTCCTCCTAAGTAAGTTTTAGTAATACTATTACCAATGGTTACAGTATTATTTCCATTTCCTACCGCACTATGCCCTATAACTATCTCGTTAGTACTCTTATTTGCTAACGCCTTAGTATTATTCCCTATAAAAATAGAATTATTTGATTCCGTGAATTTATGTTTTGAATTATCTTCATTGCCAGCATGACATCCTATAGATATATTATTATTTCCTTTAACCATGTTATATAAAGAACGTGTCCCTATCAAAGTATTATAGGAGCCAGTAGTATTATATCGGAGAGAATTCGTGCCAACTGAAGTATTACAGGAGCCAGTAGTATTATCTCGGAGAGAATTCGTGCCAACAGAAATATTAAAGGAGCCCTCAGTATTTACTTGGAGAGAAAAAGAGCCAACAGAAGTATTTTGTTTGCCCTTAGTATTCTTTTGGAGAGAATTCATGCCAACTGAAGTATTAAAGGAGCCCTCAGTATTCTTTTGGAGAGAATTCGTGCCAACTGAAGTATTATAGGAGCCACTATTATTGCTTTGGAGAGAACTTATGCCAATTGAAGTATTATGTGAGCCATTATTATTGTTTTGGAGAGAACTCGCACCAACAGAAGTATTATATTTGCCTTTAGTATTATTTTGGAGAGAATTATAGCCAAATGAAGTGTTAAAATCGGCAGTATTATTTCTAAGAGAGAATGAGCCAAAAGAAGTGTTATATGAGCCACTAGTATTCTCTTTTAGAGAACTATTGCCAATTGAAGTATTATGCATCCCAGTAGTATTTTTTAGGAGAGAAGATTCACCAACTGAAGTGTTATTACTTCCAGAGGTGACATCTTTTAGGGATTCATAACCAACAGCTGTGTTGCTACCTGAGCTAACTACTTCGTTACCAGATCTTATACCTAAAAAAGTATTTTTTTGACCACTACCTCCACTAGTTCCATCACTACCCTTACCAGACCATTTAGTTATAATATTATTGTGAGTATCTGTTTTTATAAGCGTATGTGCTTCTTTTATTTTTTTATCTAGTATTTTTCCCTGCTTAGCCGATAAGGGCTTATTAGTAGCATCACTGGTTAAATTATTTACAATATCAGTTTTGTCTATTTTTTTGACCTCTAGTATTTTCCCCTGCTTAGCTGATAAGACCTTTTTATCATCATCAGTGGTTAAATTAGTTGCAATATCAGTTTTATCTATTTTTTTGTTCTCTAGTTCCTTCCCCTGATTAGCTGATAAGGGCTTATTAGCATCATTACTGGTTAAATTATCTTCTATATCAGATTTATTTAATTTTTTGACCTCTAGTATTTTCCCCTGCTTAGCTGATAAGGCACTTGTTGTCTTATCAGATTCTAAATTATCAATAATTTCTGCTGGCCCTGGAGGACCTTGTTCCCCAGGGGGGCCTGGGGAACCATCCTTGCCATCTTTACCATTTTTACCTGCTGGGCCTCTTGCTCCATCTGCTCCTCGAGGACCTTGGATGCCGTCTTTCCCGTTAGTACCATTTTTACCAGAGGGACCAGTTAGACCTACTGCCCCTGTAGCGCCTGGGGTTCCAGCGGGGCCTTCTTTACCAGCAGGTCCTATCTCGCCTTGATCTCCTTTCTCTCCCTTTTCTGCTTTTTTGTCTATCATCTGCTTAAGCTGATATCCTTGATACGCTGATAAAACTTTTTTTTCATCATGATCTGAAAGTTCTAGGTCATTTACAACTTGTAGTTGCCCATTCTCTAACTCTGTAATTTTTTTTTCGTGGGTTCCTAATTTAGTATCCTGATTAGTTATCTTGGTTTCCTGAGCAGATATCTTGTTTTCTAAGGCTGTCTTCTGATTTTCTATCTTAACTTCTAAAGCTGTCTCCTGAGTTTTTATCATTTGATTAAGCTGATATCCTTGATGCGCTGCTAAAACTTTTTTAGGGTTATGAGAGTCTGTGTTTAAATCATTTACAATATCAGATATATTTAATTTTTTGGCTATTTTTTCATTAAGTTTATGTCCTTGATGCGCTGATAAAACTTTTTTAGCATCATGAGTTGAAACGTCTAGTGTGTTTACACCTTCTAGTTTCTCCTTCTCTAAATTTTTAAGTTTTTCTTCGTATTTTGCTAATTTACCTTCATGTTCATCTACCTTTTCTTTCTGTTTAGTTAACACTTTCTTATTATCATCTATCTTTTCTGTTAAATCTGCCTTATGAGCTTCTATCATATCCTTAAGGACTTTTCCTTGATACGCTGATAAAACTTTTTTAACTTCATGAGTTGAAGTCTTTAGATCATTAATGACTTGTAACTCTCCATCCTTTAAATCTTTAATTTCTTTTTCCTGGTTTTCTATCTTTTTTCTTTGAGCATCTAAATCTGTCTTCTGAGCATCTAAATCTGTATCTAACTTTTTAATTATTGTTTCGTGGGTTCCTAATTTAGTCCCCTGAGCATCTATCTTAGCTTCTAAAGCTTTTTGCTGGGTTTCTATCTTTTTTCTTTGAGCATCTAAATCTGTCTTCTGAGCATCTAAATCTGTATCTAACTTTTTAATTATTGTTTCGTGGGTTCCTAATTTAGTCCCCTGAGCATCTATCTTAGCTTCTAAAGTTTTCTTCTCTTCAGCTATCGTATTTTCTAAAGCTGTCTTCTGAGCAAATATCTTGCCTTCTAAAGCTACCTTCTGAGCATCTATCTTGGTTTCCTGAGCAGATATCTTGTCGCCCTGAGTTGTTAAGGCTGTTTTATTATCGTCTATCTTATTTTCTAAATACTTCTTTTCGGTTTCTATCTTTTTTTCTAATTCTTTCTTCTCATCATCTATCTTTTTTGTTAACTCTTTCTTCTGAGCAGCTATCTTTTCTGTTAGATCTTTCTCCTGTTGAGTTAATTCTTCTTTGTGTTTTTCTATCTTGGTTTCATGTTCATTTACTCTTTCATAAAGTTCTTTCCCCTTTTTAGCTGATAAAACTTTACCAACCTCTCCATTAAAATTATCAGCAATATCTATTTTGTCTAATTTTCTTTCTTCTAAAATTCTTCCTTGATTAGCCGATAACGCATTGGTTGCACTTCTAGAACTTAAATGATTTTGAATATCTATTTTTGGACTATCTGCTGCATAAAATGCATAAGGGACACTAAGAATTTGACTCTTTTTTATAAGAGCATTACTATAATTATTTTTGCCAGTTAGATCTATCTCTGATTTAATGTAATAAGAGTTTTTTGACCATTCTAAGTCAGACAATTTTGAACCTGAGAATGCTTGAGATCTAATCCCTTCTCCTATATCTAGAGTAGATAAACCATTTTTATCTGTTTTAACACTCCAATGAATTTCAGAGTATACAACATCTTCTATCTTTCCATTTAAAGAATATATAGAAATACGAATACTAACTGTAGATTCTTTTAATAATTTATCATCTTTCCTAATCACTAACTGATAACTCAATTTATCAGGAAAATTATTAGAAAAAGAATAGATACTTAAAAATGAGAAAAATATAAATCCAAAGTAAAAAGCAATTTTTCTATTCATAGTTTTATGATTAAAACAAATTGTTATAGATACATAACCGACTAAATTAACACTTCTTCTTTTAAATATGCTAATATAATAGCTCTATATGTCGAGCCTAGGATCTTAATTTATTTTGAACTTACTTTATCAAAACTTTTATATCTTCCTTGCTAAGAGCATTTGATTTACTTAATGCCTTTATTAGAGTATCTAATTTCTTTTGAGTACTAGAAAGCTTTTCCTTAGTAACAGAAAGTTCTTTTTTATTATCAGAAAGTTTTTTCTTAGTAGAAATAAGTTCTTCGTAAACTGCTTGAGTAGCTGAAATATTTAAAGTGGTAAGACCATCGTAATCTACTGATCGCATGTCGTCTACTTTTTTACCATAAATAAAAACCTTCTTATTAGAATCTAAAACTTCTTCTATTAAAAACGTATTAGGACCTATAACAGCTTTTACTTTTACCTCTTTGGTTCCTTCATTTTCTATTATAATCTTAACAATATCTCCAATAGAAAAATCATGAGCCTTGTTTGTTGTAATAGCACTTCCTTCAATGGAAACCTTAACTGATTTAGCTAATTCATACACATTAGGGATAATACCTTTATTTATATCTATAACTTCTGGAACTATATTTTCTATTTGCTGAGCTATTACCTTTTTAAACGGTTTAACCCCGCTTTCTATACTGTCTATCATAGTGTAATCTGTAATCTCTATATTTAGGAGCTTTTTTAAATCTTCTCTTTTATCTGAGATCCCCTTTATACTCTTAACACGTTTATCTGATGTAGCTAAAAATTTTTTCTCTGTTGCAATACTATGCTTAGCATACAGAGAAATGTCATGCGATATTGCGCTACTAGTCCCATCTAAGGCTCTAGACTTTTCCACGAAAAACGTCGCCTTGCTTGTTGTTTTGCTGTCAAAATATGTTCCATTTTTTGACTCTGTAATATATCCTTCTAGAACAACTTGACCTTTTAAATATGTTATTTTAGTTATGTCGTTTCCTAAAACTACTGTATTAGACCCCTTACCTTGAGCGTCACTTCCTATAGCTATCTCATTGCTAGGTGATTCGCTAGAAGACTTGGAGCCAATACCTAAAAGCATATTTTTTGTGCCACTTGATTTACTTTTCTCCTCTTCATCAGAGAACGTTATGATATTTTCCCCAGTATCTGTTTTTATAAATGGTGATTTACTTTTTATCATCTCAGCTAAAACCTTACCCTGCTTAGCTGATAAGGCACTTGTTGTTTCATCAGAATCTAAATTATCAATAATTTTTTCTGGCCCTGGAGGACCTTGTGGCCCTGCTACTCCTTGTTCACCTGTTGCTCCTGCTGGCCCTTCTTTTCCTGCTGGGCCTGCTGCTCCTGGAGCACCATCCTTGCCATCTACACCATTTTTACCTGCTGGGCCTCGCTTTCCTTCTGGCCCTGTTGGTCCTGGAGGACCTGTTTCCCCTATAGGGCCTCGTTCACCATCGTTACCTTTTGGCCCTGCTTCACCTCGAGGCCCTGCTGCACCTGTTTCACCTTTTGCACCTGCTGCACCTGGTAGCCCTGTTGCCCCTCTTGACCCACGAGGTCCAGCAGGGCCAGCAGGGCCAGTGTCTCCTTTATCTTTTTTTTCTATCATCTCCTTTAAAATTCTCCCTTGATTAGCTGATAGAGGAATTGCTATAGAGTTAGATTCTAAATTGTTTATAACAATTGCTTTTGGAGCATCTGCTGCATAAAACGCATAAGGGACACTTAGCATTTCACTTTTATTAACAAGAGCTTTGTCATAATTGTTTTTGCCAGACAAATCAATCTCTGATTTGATGTAATAAGAGTTTTTTGACCATTCTAAACTAGATAAACTTAAATCCGAAAATCCTTTAGCTCTAATCCCTTCTCCTATTTTCAGAGAAGCTAAGCCGTTCTTATCTGTTTTAAGATTAAAATGAGCTTCAGAGTATACAACATTTTCTATCTTTCCATTTAAAGAATATATAGAAATGCGAATACTAACTGTAGCTTCTCTTAATAATTTATCATCTTTCCTAATCACTAACTGATAACTCAACTTATCAGGAAAATTATTAGAAACAGAATCTAAACTTAGAAATGAGAGAAATATAAATCCAAAATAAAAAACAATTCTTCTATTCATAACTACTATATTAGTTGATATAACTATTATATTAGTTGATATAACTATATGCTCACGAAATTAAAGCTTTTTTAGAATATGCTAACGTAGTAGTTATATAAAATAAAAGGTTTAGTAAAAATTTGATGGTGATTATTTTTACCAAGTGACTTGTTAACCCAGATTATTCATAGTCGTATGAATTTTTCGGATAGAATATATCGCTTTATCCAGTATTTATAAGTAGTCATTGATGAACTCAGAGTTATAAATGATATATTTTTATTCCTCATTTTTGGGCTATATCTAAAGTGGTTATTTTTGGTTGAACCCCTTTAAAAATAACACTTTACATTTAAATTGAAATACAAACCATGGATAATCTGGGTTAATAGGATCTTAATTTATCTTGAACTTACTTTATCAAAACTTTTATATCTTCCTTACTAAGGGTATTTGATTTACTTAATGCCTTTATTAGAGTATCTAATTTATTTTCAGTATTAGAAAGCTTTTCTTTAGCAACAGAAAGTTCTTTTTCATTAGTAGAAAGCTTTTGCTCAGTAGTAGAAAGTTTTTTTTTAGTAGAAACAAGCTCTTCATAAATTGCTTGGGTAGCTGAAATATTTAAAGTGGTAAAACCATCGTAATCTACTGATCGCATGTTGTCTACTTCTTTACCATAAATAAAAACCTTATCATTAGAATCTAAAACCTCTTCTATTAAGAACGTATTAGGATCTATAACAGCTTTTACTTTTACCTCTTTGGTTCCTTCATTTTCTATTATAATCTTAACAATATCTCCAATAGAAAAATCATGAGCCTTGTTTGTTGTAAAAGCACTTCCTTCATTAGAAATTTTAACTGATTTAGCTAATTCATATACATTAGGGATAATACCTTTATTTATATTTATAACCTGTGGCAGTATGCTTTCTACTTGCTGAGCTATTACTTTTTTAAATGGCCTAACGCCGCTTTCTATGCTGTCTATCATAGTATAATCTGTAATCTCTATATTCAGAAGTTTCTTTAAATCTTCTTTTCTGTCTGATATACCTTTTATACTCTTAATACGCTTATCTGATACGGCTATAAACCCAGATTTTGTTAGAATAGAACCATCAGCATATAAAGAAATCCACTCATGAATTGGGTCACCTTCCCAGGTAAATTTGTAATTATAACTACGATGAAACCAATTATTTTTAGGGTCATATATGAACATTCTTCTATCTCCTCTTAAAAGGGTATTCTCAAGAGGTTTTGATAAAAAAACTGTACCCTTTAAATATGTTTTACTAGTCCTATCATTTCCTAACACTACTCTATCAGTACCCATACCTGTTGCCTTAGATCCAATAACTATTTCGTTAGTACTAGAACTAGTAGTTCCAGATTCACATAAATTACCTATATAGATACTCTTATTATAAGAGTATCTTATTGAACTTGAGGGTTTTGCTATATAAGGAGCCATATAACCGATAGCAACAGTCTCACTTCCATTATAATTATTTTTAAGTGAACCATTACCTATACCTATATTCTTTGACCCTGCATTATTTTCACCAGCCGCATGACCAATAAAAATATTGTCAACCGCACTCTCAGTAATATTACGCAAAGCTCCTTCTCCTAAACCTATATTTCCACTTCCTTTCCTGCCTGAATCAAAACCTAAAAACATGTTATTTGAACCTCCTTGAATAGATTCTAGAGAATTAGGATCATCTGTATCAGAAAGTGTTATAATACTTTCACCAGTCGTTGTTTTTATAAATAGACCTTTTATAATCCCAGCTAAAACCTTACCCTGTTTAGCTGATAAGGCACTTGTATTGTCATCAGAATTTAACTCATCTTTAATTTTCACTGGCCCTGGAGGCCCTTGTGGGCCTGTGTTTCCTCGAATACCTGTTGGTCCCATAGGGCCTTGTTTACCTTTGTCTCCTGCTGGTCCCAGTGGTCCTGGAGTACCTGTGGCGCCATCTATACCATTTCTACCATCAGGTCCTGTATCGCCTTGCTCTCCTTTTAGACCTTCTGGCCCTTGCTCTCCTTTTAGACCTTCTGGCCCTTGTTCTCCTTCTAGACCTTTTGGCCCTACTGCTCCTGTTTCACCTTGAGCTCCTGCCAGACCTACTGGCCCTCGTAGACCATCTTTTCCTTTTGGCCCTACTGCTCCTGTTTCACCTCGCTGTCCTCTAGCGCCTGCTAGACCTTGTTTACCATGAAGCCCTTGAGGTCCTTTTGGTCCTTTTGGACCTCTTTCTCCTTTTTTACCAGGGTTACCTGGTTTGCCTGGTGTTCCTTCTGGCCCTTGTAGGCCTCTTTTACCACGTGGACCATCTTTACCTGGAGCGCCATCCGTCCCTTTTGGGCCTTGATCACCATCTTTACCAGCAGGACCTTGTTCACCTTTGTCTCCTTTTACCCCTTTAGGTCCCTTTAGGCCCTTAGCACCATCAGGGCCTTTTGCGCCTGCTGGCCCCTCTAAACCTCTGTCTCCTTCTGGCCCATCTTTACCATCGTCTCCTTTTGGCCCTCGCACACCAACAGCTCCCGCTGGTCCAGAGTCTCCTACTTTCCCTGGAGCGCCATTAGCACCTGCTGTTCCTGTTTTACCAACTGGTCCTGCTGGACCTTGAAGCCCTCTTTCACCTTGAGGTCCTCTTTCACCTTGTGGTCCTTGCGCTCCTATAGGACCATCTTCACCTTGTGGTCCTTGCGCTCCCGTTGTTCCTGTTTTACCAACTGGTCCTTGCGCTCCTATAGGACCATCTTTACCAGCAGGACCTTGTTCACCTTTGTCTCCTTTTACCCCTTTAGGTCCCTTTAGGCCCTTAGTACCATCAGGGCCTTTTGCGCCTGCTGGACCCTTTAGACCCATGTCTCCTTTTGGCCCATCTTTACCATCGTCTCCTTTTGGCCCTTGCTCACCAACAGCTCCCGCTAGTCCAGTGTCTCCTACTTTCCCTGGAACGCCATTAGCACCTACTGTTCCTGTTTTACCATCTGGTCCTGCTGGACCTTGAAGCCCTCTTTCACCTTGTGGTCCTTGCGCTCCTGTTGTCCCTGTTTCACCTTGTGGTCCTTGCGCTCCCGTTGTCCCTGTTTCACCTTGTGGCCCTTGCGCTCCTGTAGGACCAACTGGTCCTGCTGGGCCTCGATCTCCTCTGTCTCCTTTGTCTCCTTTTTTTCCTGCCAGACCTACTGGCCCTACTAGCCCTATTTCTTCCTTTGCGTCTATCATCTGCTTAAGCTTATATCCTTGATGCGCTGATAAAACTTTTTTAGCATCATGACTCAAAATACTCAGATCATCAATGACTTGTAATCTTGATTTCTTCAATTCTTCAATTTCAGAAATAGTTTCACTTTGTCTCTCTTTCTGATTTTCTAGAACTTTATCCTGCTCAGCTATCTCGCTTTCTAGCTCTTCCTTTTGTTGAGCTATATTCTCTTTTTGAGTAACTAAATCTTCCTTTTGTTTAGATATTTGTTCATCCTGAAAAGTTAACCTTTCAGAAAAATCCTTTTTATATTCATTTACCCTTTCATAAAGTTCTTTCCCCTTATTAGCTGATAAAACTTTACCTTCACCTCCATTAAAATTATCAGCAATATCTATTTTGTCTAATTTTCTATTTTCTAAATCTCTTCCCTTATTGGCTGATAGAGCAGATGTTACAGAACTAGAACTCAGATTATCTACAACGGTTATTTTTGGACTATCCCCTGCATAAAATGCATAAGGGACACTGAGAATTTGACTCTTTGTTATAAGAGCTTTATCATAATTGTTTCTGCTATCCAAATCAATCTCAAATTTGATATAATAAGAGTTTTTTGCCCATTCTAAATCAGATAATTTTGACATAACAAAATTTCCAGATTTAATCCCTTCTCCAACTTTTAAAGAGGCTAAACCATTTTTATCTGTTTTAATACTCCAATGAATTTCAGAGTATACAACATCTTCTATATTTCCATTTAAAGAATATATAGAAATACGAATACTAACTGTAGACTCTTTTAAGAGTTGATTTTCCTTCCTAATCACAAACTGATAACTCAACTTATCAGGAAAATTATTAGAAACAGAATCTAAACTTAGAAATGAGAGAAATATAAATCCAAAATAAAAAATAATTCTTCTATTCATAACTGTTCGATTAGTTGATATAGCTATATACTCACGAAATTAAAGCTTTTTTAGAATACGCTAACATAGTAGTTCTATACAATAAAGGGTTCAGTAAAAATTTGATGTTGATTATTTTTACCAAGTGATTTGTTAATCGAACCTATGATCTTAATTTATCTTGAACTTATTTTGTCAAAACTTTTATATCTTCCTTACTAAGGGCATTTGATTTACTTAATGCCTTTATTAGAGCATCCAATTTATTCTCAGTATTAGAAATCTTTTCCTTAGTAACAGAAAGTTCTTTTTGATTAGTAGAAAGCTTTTGCTCAGTAGCAGAAAGTTTTTTCTTAGTAGAAACAAGCTCTTCATAAACTGCTTGGGTAGCTGAAATATTTAAAGTGGTAAGACCATCGTAATCTACTGATCGCATGTCGTCTACTTCTTTACCATAAACAAAAACCTTATTATTAGAATCTAAAACTTCTTCTATTAAGAACGTATTAGGATCTATAACAGCTTTTACTTTTACCTCTTTGGTTCCTTCATTTTCTATTATAATCTTAACAATATCTCCAATAGAAAAATCATGAGCCTTGTTTGTTGTAAAAGCACTTCCTTCATTAGAAATTTTAACTGATTTAGCTAATTCATATACATTAGGGATAATACCTTTATTTATATTTATAACCTGTGGCAGTACGCTTTCTACTTGCTGAGCTATTACCTTTTTAAATGGCCTAACGCCGCTTTCTATACTGTCTATCATAGTATAATCTGTAATCTCTATATTTAAGAGTTTCTTTAAATCTTCTTTTCTGTCTGATATACCTTTTATATTCTTAATACGCTTATCTGATACAGCTATAAATTTAGATTTTGTTAGAATAGAACCATCAGCATGTAAAGAAATTAATTCATTTATACTATTTGTAAAATGCTCAAAAGAGGTATTATAGCCATGATGATTAGTTTTAAAGTTGAAAACCCTTCTATCACTTAAGGGGAAATTAATACCTGATAAAAAAACTGTACCCTTTAAATATGTTCTTTTAATCTTATCATTTCCTAATACCACTGTATTATCGCCCTTACCTTTTGCCTCAGACCCAATAACTATTTCGTTATTACTAGCACAGGTTTTAGTATCATTAGGTTCACATAAATTACCTATATAGATACTCTCATTATAATTGCATTTTTTTGAGTTGTCTGCAATATAAGGAGCTTTATAGCCTATAGCAACAGTCCTATTCCCCTCATGATTATCTTTAAGTGAATTAATACCTATTCCTATATTCATTACCCCTGTTACATTATTTTCACCAGCCGTATGACCAATAAAAGTATTGCTATGCCCATGAGTATTCTTACTCAAAGTTCCTTTTCCTAAACCTATATTCCAACGCCCTTTCCTGCCTGAATTAATACCTAAAAATATGTTATTTGCATCTCCTCCAATAGATTCGAGAGAATTAAGATCTTCGTCATCAGAAAATGTTATAATACTTTCACCAGTATTTGTCTTTATAAATGGTGATGATTTTTTTATTTTTTCATATAAGACCTTACCCTGCTTAGCTGATAAGACACTTGTTGTCTCATCAGACTCTAAATTATCAATAATTCCTGCTGGCCCTGGAGGCCCTGCTAGCCCTGCTGGCCCTGGAGGCCCTGCTGGCCCTGCTGGCCCTGGAGGCCCTGGAGGCCCTGGAGGCCCTGCTAGCCCTGCTGGCCCTGCGGGCCCTTCTTTACCATCTCTACCAGCAGAACCTTGTTTACCAGGATCACCTTTATCACCTTGTTTACCAGGATCACCTCGTTGTCCTCTTGGTCCTGTTAGACCTTGAGGCCCTTGAGCCCCTTGAGGGCCTGTGTCTCCTTTTTTTCCTTCTGGACCCACTGGTCCTTGTAGACCATCGTCTCCTTTTGGCCCTACTGCTCCTGTTTCACCTCGCTCTCCTCTAGCGCCTTCTGGCCCTGTTAGACCTTGAGGCCCTGGAATACCTTGTGGACCTGCTGGTCCTACTTCACCTTTGTCTCCTGCTGGGCCTTTTTCACCTGTTTTACCTGGCGTCCCTACTGGTCCTGGTGGGCCTTGAAGCCCTTCTGGCCCTCTCAGACCATCTTTGCCAGGGATACCTCTTGCTCCTGTAGTACCATCTATACCAGCAGGACCTCGTTCACCTTGTTCACCTTGTTCACCTTGTTCACCTTGTTCACCTTGTTCACCTTGTTCACCTCTTGGTCCTATTGGACCATTTGGGCCTCTGTCTCCTTTTTCTCCATCTTTACCATTTTCTCCTTTTGGCCCTTGCGCACCAACAGCTCCCGCCGGTCCAGTGTCTCCTTTTTCCCCTGGAGCGCCATTAGCACCTGTTGGCCCTACTGGACCTTGTGGTCCAGCTACTCCTTGAAGCCCTGTTTCACCTTTAGGTCCTTCTTTACCTTGTGGTCCTTGTGGGCCATCTTTACCTGTTTCGCCAGGTATACCTCTTGCTCCTGGCGCACCATCTATACCAGCAGGACCTCGTTCACCTCGTTCACCTCGTTCTCCTTGTTCTCCTTGTTCTCCTCGTTCTCCTTGTTCTCCTCGTTCTCCTTGTTCTCCTCGTTCTCCTTGTTCTCCTCTTGGTCCTGTTGGACCATCTGGGCCTCTGTCTCCTTTTTCTCCATCTTTACCATTTTCTCCTTTTGGCCCTTGCGCACCAACAGCTCCCTCTGGTCCAGTGTCTCCTTTTTTACCTGGAGCGCCATTAGCACCTGCTGGTCCCGTTTTACCAGTTGGCCCTACTGGACCTTGTGGTCCTGCTACTCCTTGAAGCCCTGTTTCACCTTTAGGTCCTTCTTTACCTTGTGGTCCTTCTTTACCCTGTGGTCCTGTTTCACCTTTAGGTCCTTCTTTACCAACTGGACCTTGTGGTCCTGCTATACCTGGATCTCCTTTCACTCCTGTGTCTCCTTTTTTTCCTTCTGGACCTGCTGGCCCTCTTTCTGCCTTTTTGTTGTCTATCATCTCCTTAAGTTTATATCCTTGATACGCTGATAAAACTTTTTTTTCATTATGAGATGAAAGGTTCAAATCATTAATAACTGTTAACTCTTTATCCTTTAACTCCTTAATTTCTGTTTTTTGATTTGTTAATTTAGTATCCTGATCAGTTATTTTGATTTCCTGAGCAGATATATCTTTTTTTAGCTCTATCTTCTGTTGAGCTAACTCTTTATTTTGTTCGTCTATTTTTTCACTTTGAATCTTTAACTCCTCTTTCTGAGCTGTTAACTTTTCAGAAAAAACCTTTTCATATTCATTTACCCTTTCATGAAGCTCTTTCCCCTTATTAGCTGACAAAACTTTACCATAACCTCCATTAAAATTATCAGCAATATTTATTTTATCTAATTTTCTATCTTCTAAATCTCTTCCCTTTTCGGCTGATAAAGCAGATGCTATAGACCTAGAATTTAGATTGTCTACAACAGTTATTTTCGGACTATCTGCTGCATAAAATGCGTAAGGAACGCTAAGCATTTCAGTCTTTTTTATAAGGGCTTTGTCATAATTGTTTTTACCAGTCATATCTATCTCTAATTTGACGTAATAAGAACTATTAGACCATGGCAAATTAGATAGACTTAACTTCACAAAAGATCCAGTTCTAATACCTTCTCCTATATTTAGAGTAGCTAAACCATTTTTATCTGTTTTAACACTCCAATGAACTTCAGAGTATACAACATCTTCTGTCTTTCCATCTAAAATAGAAATACGAATACTAACTGTAGATTCTTTTAATAATTTATCATCTTTCCTAATCACTAATTGATAACTCAATTTATCAGGAAAATTCTTAGAAAAAGAATAGATACTTAAAAATGAGAAAAATATAAACCCAAAGTAAAAAGCAATTTTTCTATTCATTATTCATAGTTTTATATTAACATAAATTGTTATATATATATCTAACGAAGGTAATACTTTTTCTTTTAAAAAAGCTAATATAGTAGTTCTATACGTCGAACCTAGGATCTAAATTTATCTTGAACTTACTTTGTCAAAACTTTTATATCTTCCTTACTAAGGGCATTTGATTTACTTAATGCCTTTATCAAAGTATCTAATTTATTTTCAGTATTAGAAAGCTTTTCTTTAGTAACAGAAAGCTCTTTTTCATTAGTAGAAAGCTTTTGCTCAGTAGCAGAAAGTTTTTTCTCAGTAGCAGAAAGTTTTTTCTCAGTAGTGGAAAGTTTTTTCTCAGTAGTAGAAAGTTTTTTGTTAGTAGAAACAAGCTCTTCATAAACTGCTTGTGTTGCTGAAATATTTAAAGTGGTAAGACCATCGTAATCTACTGATCGTAAATCGTCTACCTCCTTACCGTAGATGAAAACCTTATTTTTAGAATCTAAAATCTCTTCTGTTAAAAATGTATTAGAATCTATAACTCTCTTTACTTTCACATATCTCTCTCCATCATTCTCTATAATAACCTTAATGAGATCTCCAATAGAAAAACTGTGAACCTTGTTTGTCGTGATAGTACTTCCTTCGTTAGAAATGCTCATTGATTTAGCTAATTCATATACATTAGGGATAATACCTTTATTTATATTTATGACCTCTTGAACTATACTTTCTACCTGCTGAGCTATTACTTTTTTAAATGGCCTAACTCCACTTTCTATACTATCTATCATGGTATAATCTGTAATTTCTATATTTAGAAGTTTCTTTAAATCTTCTCTTCTATCTGAGATTCCCTTTATGCTCTTGATACGTTTGTCCGATATAGCTAAAAACATATCCTTTGTTACAACAGCGTGACTAGCATAGATAGAGATATAACGAGCTATTTTTCTGTGAGAACTATCGTACGTCAAAGAATACCCTTGATCTTTACTAAAGTGAGTTCCAGGGTCTAAAGTGTGACCAGTATTACCATCAATGTTCAACATACCTATAGCATGATCGCTT
The DNA here is from genome assembly GCF_002369955.1 of Ichthyobacterium seriolicida. Taxonomy (NCBI): domain Bacteria; kingdom Pseudomonadati; phylum Bacteroidota; class Flavobacteriia; order Flavobacteriales; family Ichthyobacteriaceae; genus Ichthyobacterium; species Ichthyobacterium seriolicida. The sequence goes on along the minus strand of NZ_AP014564.1, from coordinate 1,644,993 downwards.
AAATTTTTTGTAGCAGTAGTTATTAAAACCCTTCCTTTTAAATATGTCATTAGAGTATTGTTATTTCCTAATACTACTGTATTAGATCCTTTACCTTGAGCGCCACTTCCTATAGCGATCTCGTTTATAGGTGATCCGCTAGAAGACTTGGAGCCAATACCTAAAAGCATATTTTTTGTGCCACTTATTGAAGTACTCTTATCCCCTTCATGAGAAAGAGTTATGATATTTTCTCCAGTATCTGTCTTTATAAATGGTGATTTACTTTTTATCATCCCAGCTAAAACCTTACCTTGTTTAGCTGATAAGGCACTTGTTGTCTCCTCAGAGTCTAAATCATCAATAATTTTTTCTGGTCCTGGCTTGCCTGGAGGCCCTTGAGCACCATCGTCTCCTTTTGGTCCTGCTGGACCCACTGGGCCGGTAGGGCCTGCTGCTCCTGTAGCTCCTGTCAGGCCTTTTTCACCACGAGGTCCTACTGAACCTGGAGATCCCGCTGGTCCAGCTACTCCTTGAGGCCCAGCAGGACCTTCTTTACCTGCTGGGCCAGTTTTTCCTTTTTCTCCTGTTGGACCCGCTGGCCCTGTTAGTCCTATAGGACCTCTTTCTGCCTTTTTATCTATCATATTCTTAAGCAGATATCCTTGATATGCTGATAAAACTTTTTTTTCATTATGAGCTGAAAAATCTAGGTTGTTTACAACTTCTAGTTTCCCATCCTCTAATTTTTTAAATTTTTCTTCGTATTCTACTAATTTAGCACCCTGTTCTTTTAACTCTATCCTCTGAGCAGCTATATTAGCTCCTAAAGTAGTCTCCGCTGTATTTATCTTACCTGTTAACTCTGCTTTCTGTTTAGTTAACTCTGCCTTCTCTTCAGTTAACTCTTTCTCTTGTTTGTCTATTTTTTCACTTTGAATCTTTAGCCCCTCTTTCTGAGCGGTTAACTCCTTTTCCTGTTCAAATATCTTGGTTTCATATTTATTTACCCTTTCATAAAGCTCCTTTCCTCTATCAGCTGATAAAACTTTACCAGAACCTCCATTAAAATTATCAGCAATATTTATTTTATCTAATTTTCTCTTTTCTAAATCTCTTCCCTTATTGGCCGATATAGCAGATGTTACAGACCTAGAATTTAGATTATCTACAACAGTTATTTTTGGACTATCTGCTGCATAAAATGCATAAGGGACACTAAGAATCTGACTCTTTTCTATAAGAGCTTTGTCATAATTGTTTTTACTGGTCAGATCTATCTCTGATTTGATGTAATAAGAACTATTAGACCATGGTAAATCCGATAGACTTAACTTCACAAAAGATTCAGTCCTAATACCTTCTCCAACTTTTAAAGAGGCTAAACCATTTTTATCCGTTTTAACACTCCAATGAACTTCAGAGTATACAATATTTTCTATCTTTCCATTTAAAGAATATATAGAAATACGAATACTAACTATAGCTTCTTTTAATAATTTATCACCTTTCCTAATCACTAACTGATAACTTAACTTATCAGGAAAATTATTAGAAAGAGAATTGATACTTAGAAATGAGAAAAATATAAATCCAAAGTAAAAAGCAATTTTTCTATTCATAATTTTAGTTATATTAATACAATCTATTCTAGTATATACATGTTAACAAAGTTAAAACTTTTTCTTTTAAATATGCTAACACAGTAGTTCTATATATCGAACCTAGGATTTTAATTTATTTTGAACTTATTCTGTCAAAACTTTTATATCTTCCTCACTAAGGGTATTTGATTTACTTAATACCTTTATTTAGAGTATCTAATTTATTTTCAGTATTAGAAAGCTTTTCTTTAGTAACAGAAAGTTCTTTTTCATTAGTGGAAAGCTTTTGCTCAGTAGCAGAAAGCTTTTGATTTGTAACAGAAAGTTTTTCCTTAGTAGAGACAAGCTCTTCATAAACTGCTTGGGTAGCTGAAATATTTAAAGTGGTAAGTCCATCGTAATCTACTGATCGTAAATCGTCTACCTCCTTACCGTAGATGAAAACCTTATTTTTAGAATCTAAAACCTCTTCTGTTAAAAATGTATTAGAATCTATAACTCTCTTTACTTTTACAGACCTCTCTCCGTCATTTTCTATAATAACCTTAATGAGATCTCCAACAGAAAAATTGTGTGCCTTGTTTGTCGTGATATTACTTCCTTCATTAGAAATGCTCATTGATTTAGCTAATTCATACATATTAGGAATAACTCCTTTACTTATACTTATAACATCTGGTAATATATTTTCTACTTGCTGAGCTATTACCTTTTTGAACGGTTTTACCCCGCTTTCTATACTGTCTATTATAGTATAATCTGTAATCTCTATATTTAAGAGCTTTTTTAAATCTTCTCTTTTATCCGAGAGCCCCTTTATACTTTTGATACGCTTATCTGATATAGCTAGAAATCTATGACTTGTTGCAATACTATGACTAGCATACAAAGAAATATTTTCATTCCTATTACGATTAGTATAACTCAAACTATAATGATCTTTGTTAAAATAAACAGATTTTTTGACAAGGGAATTAGTATTGCCATTAATATTTAATAATCCCATATTTTCCATAGTTGAGCCTGTGTGACGATTACTATTACCTAACATAACCCTGCCTTTTAAATACGTTTTTAAAATCTTATCATTCCCTAAAACTACTGTATTAGACCCTTTACCTTGAGCGTTACTTCCTATAGCTATCTCATTGCTAGGTGATCCGCTAGAAGACTTGGAGCCAATACCTAAAAGCATATTTTTTGTGCCACTTATTGAAGTACTCTTATCCCCTTCATGAGAAAGAGTTATGATATTTTCTCCAGTATCTGTCTTTATAAATGGTGATTTACTTTTTATCATCCCAGCTAAAACCTTACCTTGTTTAGCTGATAAGGCACTTGTTGTCTCCTCAGAGTCTAAATCATCAATAATTTTTTCTGGTCCTGGCTCGCCTGGAGGCCCTTGAGCACCATCGTCTCCTTTTGGTCCTGCTGGGCCTATTTGTCCCTTTTCACCTTGCTCTCCCTTTGGTCCTTGAGCACCAGTGTCTCCTTTTTGCCCTTTAGGCCCTGATGGCCCTGTTTCGCCCCTATCACCTTTTGGACCTTTCTTGCCATCTTCACCTTTTGCGCCTGTTGGGCCTGGAGGCCCAACAGCTCCCGCTAGACCTTGAGGTCCTGTTAGACCAGTATCTCCCTTTAACCCTTGTTCTCCTTGGTCACCTTTTTGACCATCTTCTCCTTTTGGCCCTATTGCTCCTGTTTCACCTCGCTCTCCTCTAGCGCCTGCTGGACCTCTTTTTGCCTTTGCGTCTATCATCTGCTTAAGCAGATATCCTTGATGCGCTGATAAAACTTTTTTAGCATTTTCAGAGTTAAGGGTTAGATTAGTAATGACGTCTAGTTTCCCCTCCTCTAAATTTGTAATTCTTGTTTCGTGGGTTCCTAAAGTAGCCTTCGCTGTATTTATCTTACCTGTTAACTCTGTCTTCTGAGTTTCTATCTTGTTTGTTAACTCTGCCTTCTGTTTAGTTAACTCTGCCTTCTGTTTAGTTAACTCTGCCTTCTGTTTAGTTAACTCTTCCTTCTCTTCAGTTAACTCTGCCTTCTGTTCAGTTAACTCTGCCTTCTGTTTAGTTAACTCTTCCTTCTCTTCAGTTAACTCTGCCTTTTGTTCATTTAACTCTGCCTTCTGTTCAGTTAACTCTGCTTTCTGTTCATTTAACTCTGCCTTCTGTTCAGTTAACTCTGCCTTCTCTTCAGTTAACTCTTTCTCTTGTTTGTCTATTTTTTCACTTTGAATCTTTAGCCCCTCTTTCTGAGCGGTTAACTCCTTTTCCTGTTCAAATATCTTAGTTTCAGATTTATCTACCCTTTCATAAAGCTCTTTGCCTCTATCAGCTGATAAAACTTTACCTTTACCTCCATTAAAATTATCAGCAATATCTATTTTGTCTAATTTTCTTTCTTCTAAATCTCTCCCTTTATTGGCTGATAGAGCAGCTGATACAGCTCTAGAACTCAAATTATCTATAACATCTATTTTTGGACTATCCGCTGCATAAAATGCATAAGGGACACTAAGTATTTGACTCTTTTTTATAAGAGCATTACTATAATTATTGTTACCAGTCAGATCTATCTCTGATTTAATGTAATATGAATATTCGGACCATTCTAAATCAGATAATTTTGAACTTGAGAATCCTTGAGATCTAATACCTTCTCCTACCTTTAGAGTAGCTAGGCCATTCTTATCTGTTTTAACATTCCAATGAACTTCAGAGTATACAACATTTTCTATCTTTCCATTTAAAGAATATATAGAAATACGAATACTAACTGTAAATTCTTTTAATAATTTATCATCTTTCCTAATCACTAGCTGATAACTCAACTTATCAGGAAAATTATTAGAAAGAGAATTGATACTTAGAAATGATAAAAATATAAAACCAAAGTAAAACACGAGTCTTCTTCTCATGTGATCTAATAACATCGTCATATAATTAAATAACTACGGTAATAGTATGTGCAAACTTACAAAGTTCCGATATTTATACTAAAATAGCAGCAAAATATTTTTAGCAAACTGAAGTGCCTGAAAGCAGTTTTTAAAAAATGAGATTTATTACGCTCAAATATTAGTATATCACGGGTTACCTTAAAAAATATACTATACTTTTGCTGGGGTTTTTTGCCTGTTTGATTAGTGTTTAGTTTGTTCTCAATACCTTCGAACAGATAATACTCATCGTTTTTTTTGCACAAAAAGATTTGTTAGAATATGAGAATAAAGAAAATATTAGTTGCTAATAGAGGAGAGATAGCCATTAGAGTTTTCAGAGCTTCAGTGGAATTAGGAATAAAAACTGTGGCTGTATTTACATATGAAGACAGGTATTCCCAACATCGTTACAAAGCTGATGAGTCATATCAGATAGGTCCCAATGACTCTCCTATAAAGCCCTATTTAGACGCGGATATAATTGTAAAATTAGCTAAAGAAAAAGGTGTTGACGCCATCCATCCTGGATATGGTTTTATGTCGGAAAATGAAGATTTTGTTCAAAAATGCATCGATAACGACATAATATTTATAGGCCCTAAACCTAGTGTTATGAGGTATTTAGGAGATAAGGTGAGTGCAAAACGAGTAGCACAGAAATGTGGAGTCTCTGTAATACAAAGCAATGAAAGAGATTTAACAGATATAGATGTGGCCATACAAGAGGCCGAAAGGATATCTTATCCCATTATGTTGAAATCTGTATTTGGAGGTGGTGGTAGAGGCATGCGCGTTATACGCAATAGACAAGAGCTGATAAAGTCGTATCCAGAGGCTAAGAGAGAAGCCTTGAATTCATTTGGAAACGATTCAGTATTCATGGAGAAATATGTGGAAAATCCAAAACACATAGAAGTACAGGTAGTATCAGATAACTATGGCAATATAGTTCATCTATACGAGAGAGATTGTTCTGTTCAAAGGCGTTATCAAAAGGTGATAGAGATGGCTCCATCTTATGGGTTAGATGAGCAAGTTAAACAAGATTTATACAAATCAGCCGTAGATATATGTAAAGAGGTAAATTATAACAATGTAGGAACTGTAGAGTTTTTATTAGATTCTGATAATCGCATTTATTTTATAGAGGTAAATCCTAGGATTCAAGTAGAACACACTATAACAGAGATGGTTACGAATATAGATTTGGTCAAGACCCAGATTTTTGTAGCAGGAGATTATAAACTAGATTCTAAAGAGATAAATATACCTTCCCAAGAATGTGTTAAAGTAAATGGATATGCCATACAATCTCGTATTACAACAGAAGATCCAAAAAATAATTTCACTCCCGATTATGGAACTATTACTGCTTATAGAAGCGCTGCAGGTTTTGGTATCCGCTTAGATGTGGGAAGTGTTTATCAAGGTGTGACAATAAGTCCTTTTTTCGATTCTATGTTAGTAAAGGTATCTGCTCATTCTAGGGAATTGACCAGCGCTTGTAAAAAAATGGATCGGGCCTTACAAGAATTCAGAATAAGGGGAGTCAAGACGAATATTCCTTTTTTATTAAATATAGTTAGAAATGAAACTTTTAAAAGTGGAAAAGCTACAGTTAATTTTATAGAGAATTCTAAAGAGTTATTTGATATAAAGAAAAGACGAGATAGGGTATCTAAAATAATAAATTACATAGGCGAGGTTGTAGTAAATGGTAATCCCGATGTGAGGTTTGTTCAAAATGACAAGAGATTTGTAGTACCTGTAGTTCCTAAGTCTGATCATTACAAGGCTTATCCAAAGGGGACTAAAGATATGCTTACCCATATGGGTACAGATGGATTTTCTAAATGGTTGAAAGAGGAGAAAAAGATACATTACACTGATACAACTATGAGGGATGCTCATCAATCTCTTATAGCCACTCGTATGCGTACTTATGATATGTTAAAAGTAGCTGAAGGATATGCCAAGGCACATTCTGATATTTTCAGTTTAGAGATGTGGGGAGGGGCTACTTTCGATGTGTGTATGAGATTTCTGTATGAAGATCCTTGGGATAGGTTGAGGCAGTTGAGAAAGGCCATTCCAAATATTTTATTTCAGATGTTGTTGAGAGGTTCCAATGCTGTTGGCTATTCGGCCTATTCCGATAATCTGATCTGCAAGTTCATAGAGAGGGCCTCTGTAAATGGTATAGATATTTTCAGAGTTTTCGACTCTCTAAACTGGATAGATAATATAGTTCCTTCCATAGATTTTATAAGAAAAAACACATCTAACATAATAGAGGCCGCCATTTGTTATACAGGCGACATTTTAGATCCTAGAAATACTAAATATAACTTAGCTTACTATCTACAAATGGCTAAGGATTTGGAGAATTCTGGAGCTCATATCATAGCTATAAAAGATATGGCGGGATTGTTAAAACCATATGCTGCCTTTGAGCTTATATCTGCTTTAAAACAAAGTGTCAATCTGCCTATCCATCTTCACACTCATGATACTTCTTCTCTACAGTCTGCCACTTATTTAAAGGCTATTGAAGCTGATGTGGATGTTATAGATGTAGCTTTAGGAGGTATGTCTGGATTGACGTCTCAGCCTAATTTTAACTCTATAGTCGAGATGATGAAAAATCATCCTAGAGAAAATAAAATGGATGTAGATTCTTTAAATGCCTATTCTAATTATTGGGAGAGGGTGAGGGAGTATTACTATCCATTTGAGTCTAATATGAAATCTGGAACCGCAGAGGTTTATAAACATGAAATTCCAGGCGGTCAGTATTCAAATTTGATGTCTCAGTCTGCGTCTATAGGTTTGGGTGATAAGTTCGAAAAGATAAAAAAGACATATGCCCATGTAAATAAATTATTTGGAGATGTAATAAAGGTAACTCCTAGTTCTAAGGTGGTGGGCGATATGGCTCAATTCTTAGTCTCTAATGATTACACTGTAGAGGATGTGATATCCAAGGGAGATAGCATCTCTTATCCCGATTCGGTAAAGTCTTTTTTTATGGGTGATTTAGGTCAACCTTTAGGAGGGTTTCCAAAAGAGCTTCAAGATATAATTCTCAAAGGTGAAACGCCTTATACGGAGAGACCAAATTCTAGAATAGAGCCTGTAGATATCGATTCTGATTTTGAATGTTTCTCAGAGATATATCAAAGAGATTATCACAGGGAGCTGACCCTAGAGGATTATCTCTCTTATAAGCTTTATCCTAAGGTATATGCTGATATGCATGATAAGTATTTAATATATGGTGACATATCTAAGTTGCCCACGGAAAATTTCTTTTTTGGAATGAAGCAAGGTGATGAGGTGATGTTCGATATAGATAAAGGTAAATCTGTATTGATAAAATTATTGTCTGTAGGACAGCCAAATGAATCGGGTATTAGGATAGTTTTCTTTAGGGTAAATGGTCAAACCAGAAATATATTTTGTCGTGATAGGTCTTTAAACGTACAAGAGAATAAAAATAGGAAGGTAGAGTCAAATAATACAAAACATCTGGGCGCTCCCTTGCAAGGGCTCCTTTCAAAAGTATTTGTCAAAGAGGGAGATTCTGTAATTAAGGGCGATACATTATTCATAATAGAGTCTATGAAGACTGAGACTGCTATTGTTGCTGAGCGAGATGCAATTGTATCAGATGTTATTATAAGTGATGGTAATTTAGTAGATGTAAATGATTTAGTAGTAGTTTTTAAATAAGAGTTAGTTTTTTATAGGGGCATCCTTTTTACACACTTTGCGTGGGTAGTGTCCTATCTTTTTTGTTCATAAACTTTTATCCCTAAAAGTTCGGTGTGTGTATGGCCTACATCTTTTTTATATATTAAAAAAGTGTATTCATTTTTGGTTTCAAAAAAAGAGCCATCTATGTAGTTGTCTCTTTTCATATTTGTTTTTTCATTTACAACTGTGTATTTGTAATTGTACACGCCTTGTTTTAGGAGTAGTTTAGACTTGTAATTCATATTTTCTGTGTCATATGTCATAGCTTGTGAGAGTTCCCAGTTATTAAAACTTCCAACTATAAATATTTTTTTTTCAAATAGTTCCACAGAGTTTAGTGTAAAATTTACATAGACGTAATCGGATTCAGTATTTGCTTTTTCGTTATCTCTGCTGAAAATAGAGAAGCTCCCATTTATATCGCTCATTTGTTGATATAGATTGTTTTTCCAAGGGATGTCTTCTACTAAGTTAAATTCATATCTGTCGTTTAGTTCTATATTAGAAACCTCTAACCCTATGACTTTAGTGCTAGTGCAACTAAAAAATCTAAATTCATTTCCTCCTTCAAATACTGTATTGTCTCCGTTGTAGATCATATGTCCCATTTTTATAAAAGATGGTTCTTTTATTATTTTTATATCATTCCAATATCCATTTTTAGTGACACCTAGCTTTATGGAGCTAGGGTTAGTCTCATTTGTATTTAATTCTAATTTTAGTTTTTGATGTGTTTTGTATCTCTTAAAATCGTCACTTCTGTCCGTGGAGATATTCAAAGAAATATTTTCCTTATAAACGAAAAAACGTCTTGTGAAAATCGGATTATTTTCATCGTTTTTGTATACTGCCAAAAGGTAATTGCCCGACAGTTTTATTTTCATATGGTCATTGGGGATTTTTAAATTGTAGTTTATATAAGGTTGAAGGGTATTAAATGAAAAATTGAAATTATGTATTGTATTACTGTGAAATCCTTCTATGTATTCCATTTTGGACAAATTAGATGGTTTCCAATTTTCATCACAGTGAACTATTGTGTATTTGAATGATTCGTCTGCATTGGTCAGTAAATCAAAATTCAACAGGAGGTATCCATTATCTAGGCCTATCGCAGGAGTAGTTTTATGAATACTGCTGTTTAGAGATATAGTTTTCAAAGGGTATGTTTGGGCAATAGTTATATCTAATTTCATTAGAAATACTATCGTTATCAGTATCTTTATTTTATTTTTTTTCAAGGTAAAATATTTTAATCAAAGATGGTAAAAATATATACTTTTGCCGTTTGTATTCTTAATTGCGGTTCTTATTAAAAGAGATATGTTCGGAGAAGTTAGGATAAAGAAAGGGCTTAACATTAAAATTCAAGGAGCTTCAGAGAAAGTTTATGACTCTAATTGTTATGAGTCTAATAAAATAGCTTTAAAGCCTACTGATTTTCACAGCGTAATTCCTAAGTTATTAGTTGAGGTGGGCGATAGTGTAGAGGTAGGATCTCCTATTTTCTGTTCTAAGGCCGATAGTAGAATTGTTTTTGTTTCCACAGTTAGTGGAAAAGTTTCTTCTATAGTTAGGGGTGAAAAAAGAAAAATTTTAGAGGTAATCATAGAGTCAGATCACAAGAGAACACAATCCAAGAGAGATTTTGACCCCATATCTGATATTTCCAGCGAAAAAGCCAAAGAAATACTGCTATCGAGTGGTTTGTGGCCGTATATAATGCAGAGGCCTTTTGATGTTATAGCAGATCCTGATAGCTCTCCTAAATCCATTTTTGTATCTGCTTTAGATACTTGTCCTCTTCCAAATAACTATGAGTTTTCTCTCATAAAGGATGTCGATAATATACAAGCTGGTATAAATGTTCTCAAGAAGTTTACAGATGGTAATTTTTATTTTTCTGTAGATAGTGATATTATAAACTCTATATTTTCAAAATTATCTGGTGTTAAATTAACCAAAGTTAGTGGACCTCACCCATCAGGTGATGTAGGAGTTCAAATCCATCATATAGACCCTATAAATAAAGGTGAGCAAGTGTGGGTTGTAAACCCTCAGGATTTGGCCATTATAGGCAGGTTCTTTTTAACGGGAGAATTGAGTTTTGAAAGAGTCGTGTCTATTTGTGGCACAGAGGTTATAAATCCTAAATATACAAAGGTTATATCTGGTTCGAATTTAGAGAGTTTTTTGCCCATGTTTAAAGAGGGTAATAACAGGATAATAAGTGGCAATATATTTACTGGCAATACTATAAAAAGGGATGGTTTTTTATCTCATTATAGCAATCATATCACAGTTATTCCCGAAGGTGACAATTATGATTTTTTGGGTTGGTTATTGCCTTCTTCAAAGAAGTTTTTTCCACTTATAAGGGCTAATAACTTTTCTTGGTTATTTCCTAATAAAAAGTACAAATTAGACACTAATACCAATGGAGAAGAAAGGGCTTTAGTAGTCACTGGTGATTATGAAAAGGTTTTTCCCATGGACATATATCCATTGCAATTGTTAAAGGCTTTTATGACAGAGGATGTAGAGCTCTTAGAAGAGCTGGGGGCTTATGAGGTTTCTCCTGAAGACTTTGCGCTTATAGAATTTATATGTCCTTCAAAAATTAATTCTCAGCAAATAGTTAGAGAAGGATTAGATTTAATGAAAAAAGAGTTAGGCTAATGAGATTTTTGAGAAAGTCTTTAGACAAGATAAAAGTACATTTTGACAAAGGGGGAAAGTTAGAGAATTTCAAGCCTGCTTTTAGTGCTTTTGATACTCTTTTGTACGTACCTAATACTGTTACGCATTCTGGTGTTCATATCAGGAGTGGTGTAGACTTAAAGAGGGTTATGATTACCGTTATATTAGCTCTAATGCCATGTCTGTTTTTTGGCATATACAACGTAGGATATCAGCACTATTCTCAACTTGAAGGTTCGGATGTTTATTTCCTCGACGCTATGATATTTGGGTTACAGAGGGTGGTTCCGATGATATTAGTATCATATGGTGTTGGTTTGGGCATAGAGTTTCTCTTTGCAATAAAGAGAAAGCACGAAGTCAATGAGGGTTTTTTGGTCTCTGGGATGCTAATACCTATGATTATGCCAGTAGATCTGCCTCTATGGATGCTAGCTGTATCTGTTGTTTTTGCTGTGGTCTTGGGTAAGGAAATATTTGGAGGCACGGGCATGAATATATTAAATCCTGCTCTTACTGCTAGAGCTTTTTTATTTTTTGCCTATCCTACTTTTATGTCTGGAGACAAGGTCTGGGTAGCTGATTCCATGATTTTAGACGGCATTTCTGGTGAAACTATACTGGGTCAGTTGGCACAGAACAAACCTCTTGTGTCTTCTGTTGGAAGTGATATTCACTACACCGTATACGATATGTTTATGGGTAGTATACCTGGATCCATAGCTGAAACTTCTGTATTGGCCATACTCATAGGTGCGTTTTTTTTAATTTATACTGGTATTGGGAGTTGGCAAATAATGTTTTCAGCTGTTGTTGGAGCCTCTGCAATCGGGCTTTTGTTTAATGCTGTGGCTCCTGAGGGCAATTCTCTTATGAGTTTCCCTTGGTGGAATCATATGTTAGTGGGTGGATTTGCTTTTGGAGTTGTATTTATGGCTACTGATCCTGTAAGTGCAGCACAGACGAATAAAGGAAAATACATATATGGTTTTTTAGTAGGTGTGTTTAGCATACTCATCAGGGTGTTTAATCCTGCTTATCCCGAGGGAGTTATGTTGGCTATATTATTTATGAATGTATTTGCTCCTACCATAGATCACTATGTTATACAGGCTAATATAAAAAGAAGGAAAAAGAGATTGAAATTGAATAGGGCTTAGACTAAAATGAATACAGATACGAATAGTTATACTTTTATATTTTCAGCTGTTTTGGCTGTGGCTGTGGCTGCTATATTGTCTTTTACGGCTTTATCTCTTAAGGATAAACAAAATGAAAATATCGTTCAAGAAAAAATGCAAAATATTCTCTCTACAATCAGGATACACAAGAGTAGAGAAGAATCAGGTAAAGTATTCGACAATTATATAAGGGAAAAAGTATCTATTAATAAATTTGGTAAGATCATTGATGGTATAGATGCGTTCGATGTAGATTTATCAAAGGAATTGTATAAAGATCTAGATAAACAGGTTTTTCCATTATACATAGCTCAGAAAGATGATAAAAAGTATTATATAATTCCTATTAGGGGGGCTGGTCTATGGAATGCCATTTGGGGATATGTGTGTTTGGAAGACGATCTAAATACTGTATACGGAATTAATTTAGATCATCAAGGTGAGACCCCAGGTCTTGGAGCAGAGATAAACAAAAAGTGGTTTCAAGATCGTTTTATAGGTAAAAAAATTATTGATGAAAAAGGTGACTTTGTATCTGTAAGAGTTGTCAAAGGGGGTGTTAAAAACCTTCCAGTGTCAGAGCAATCTCATGTAGTAGATGGTATATCAGGGGGGACTATCACATCCGATGGAGTTTCCAATATGATAATGGAAAGAATAAAAAATTACATACCTTATTTTAAGAAGATAAGAGTTTCTACAAGTTAGTTAAATAGTAATGACCAAAGAAGTTAAGAAAAAAGAGCCATTGTTTTCTAAGAACAACAGGAAACTTATAACTAATCCGTTAGATGATGATAATCCAGTAACTGTTCAGGTTTTAGGTATATGTTCTGCTTTGGCTATAACGGTAAAGTTAAAGCCTTCCATAGTTATGGCCATATCGGTAATGGCAGTATTAGCTATAGGTAATGTAGTTATATCTCTTATCAGGAATTTAATACCGAATCGTATTCGTATTATAGTTCAGTTGGTTGTAGTAGCTTCTTTGGTAATATTGGTAGATCAGGTGTTAAAAGCCTTTGTATTTGATGTTAGTAAGGAGCTGAGTGTATTTGTGGGATTGATAATTACCAATTGTATTATAATGGGGCGTTTCGAAGCTTTTGCTCTAGGTAATACTCCCTGGAAATCTTTTTTAGATGGAATAGGTAATGCCATGAGTTATGGTATAATTTTGATTATTGTAGCCTTTTTCAGAGAGTTATTCGGTTCAGGTCAGTTGCTCGGATATCAGGTAATTCCCGACAGTGTTTATATGGAATTCGGAGGATGGTATAAAAATAATGGTATGATGCTCTTACCATCTATGGCTCTTATAACTACGGGTATTATTATTGGTACACATAGGTATAAAAATCAAAAATTGATAGAGAAACAATAATTTGTATTTACAGAGATGGAATTAGTAAATATTTTTATAAAGGCTATATTCATAGACAATATGATTTTCGCTTATTTTTTGGGTATGTGTTCTTACTTGGCTGTATCTAAGACTATAAACACAGCTGTGGGATTAGGGATTGCTGTCACTTTTGTTTTGACAATTACTGTTCCTACTAATTATATCATTGAAAATTATATTTTAAAGGAGGGTGCTTTATCTTGGTTAGGTGAAGGGTTTAGTAATATAGATTTGAGCTTTTTGAGTTTTATAATGTTCATAGCTGTAATTGCTTCTATGGTCCAATTAGTTGAGATGATAGTCGAGAGATTCAGTCCATCTCTTTATGGAGCTTTGGGTATTTTTCTTCCGCTTATCGCTGTGAACTGTTCTATACTAGGTGGTTCTCTATTTATGCAGCAACGTAATTTTCCTGATGTCTCACATGCCGCGGTTTATGGGTTGGGGTCGGGTATAGGCTGGTTTTTGGCTATTTTGGCTCTTGCAGCTATAAGGGAAAAGATAAAGTATTCTAATGTGCCAGCTCCTTTTAGGGGGCTTGGTATAACTTTTATTATTACTGGTTTGATGGGTATAGCCTTCATGAGTTTTATGGGTATAAAACTCTAATACTACAAATACAATAATATGGTAACTATAATAACGAGTTCAATTTTCTTTTTGTTAATTATACAGTTCTTAGTGTCAGTTTTGTTGGTTTCTAAGGCAAAGCTAAGTCCTGCAGGGGTTGCTATTTTAAATATAAATGGCAAAAAACAGGTAGAGGTAACATCTGGTAGCACCTTATTACAGACTTTGGGGAATAACAAAATATTCCTTCCATCGGCCTGTGGAGGTGGAGGCACTTGTGCTATGTGTAAATGTCAGGTATTGAGTGGGGGAGGAGATATATTGCCGACGGAAAAGCCTTATTTTTCTCGTAAGGAAATAGCAGATAATTGGAGGTTAGGTTGTCAAGTAAAGGTAAAGGGCAGCATGGATGTCAAAGTTCCAGAAGAGATTTTCGGGATAAAAAAATGGACCTGCGATGTAATGCATAATTACAATGTGTCATCTTTTATAAAGGCTTTTGTGTTGAAGCTTCCAGAGGGAGAAATCTTAGATTTTAAAGCTGGGGGATATATACAGGTCGATGTTCCAGAATGTGAAGTAGATTATAAAGATATAGATATCTCTCCTGATGAGAACGATGAAGCTGGTAAGGATAAATTTAAAAGTGAATGGGATAAGTTTAAGCTATGGGATTTAAAGATGAAGAATGACTCTTCATGTTTTCGTGCTTATTCTATGGCTAATCATCCAGCTGAGGGTAACATAGTTATGTTGACAGTTCGTATTGCTACACCGCCTTGGAATCCTAAGAAAAACGGTTGGTCGGATATCAATCCTGGAATATGTTCTTCTTATGTCTTTTCTCGTAAACCTGGTGACAAGGTTACCATATCTGGGCCATATGGAGAATTTTTCATAAAGAATACTGATGCTGAAATGGTCTATATAGGGGGTGGAGCTGGTATGGCGCCTATGAGATCTCATCTGTTCCATCTCTTTCACACTCTTAAGACAGAGAGAAAGGTGACATTTTATTATGGAGGGCGTTCCAAAAAAGAATTGTTTTATGTAGATGATTTTAGAGATATAGAGAAAAAGTTTCCTAATTTCAAATTTCATGTTGTTCTATCCGAACCTCTTCCTGAAGATAATTGGATTGCTAAAAAAACTGTTGATGACAATGGTGACGGTTATGTAGGTTTTGTTCACAATGCCGTTATAGAGCATCATTTAAAGCCTCATAAATCTCCGGAGGATATAGAATTTTATTTCTGTGGCCCACCTATGATGAATGATGCTGTAGTAAAGATGTGTGACGACTGGGGTATTCCTAAAGAAAATGTATCCTTCGACGACTTTGGTTAGTCAATTGGCTCATGTTTTATAGTAATTGATATATGAGTAGGGGCGGGATACATGAATTAAAATATTGATATTTTCCCCCTTATGTTAGAGGAATTTAAAAGTCATATATCAAAAGAGTTTCCTCATCTTTTTTCTTCTAAAGTATTATTAGCTGTAAGTGGAGGGGTAGATAGTATGACTATGATGTCTCTATTTAATTCTTTGAAATTAAATTTTTCTGTAGCCCATTGTAATTTTCAATTGAGAGGGGAGGATTCCAATAGAGATGAGTCTTTTGTAATAGAAGAGAGCAAAAAAATAGGAGTTTCTCATTTTACAAAGAAGTTCAACACTGCCGAGTACTCAGAGAGATTTAGGATATCTATACAGATGGCGGCTAGGGAATTGCGTTACGCCTGGTTTGAAGAGATACGCAAGCGTGAAAATATAGATTATATAATTACGGCACATCATTTAGATGATGAATTAGAGACTTTTTTCATCAATCTGAGCAGAGGCTCTGGCATAAAGGGATTGATAGGAATCCCACCGAGAAATGGAAGAATAATACGTCCTATGCTCCCATTTACAAAACAAGACATACTCTTATTTGCTGAGATAAATAAAGTGTGCTCCATGGAAGACTCTACTAATAATACTAATAAATACTCTAGAAATTTTTTTAGAAGAGAAGTAATTCCTCCAATAAAGAAATACTGTCCAAATTTCCTATCTTTTTTTTCAAATACTTTAGCCTATTTGAAGGATACACACAGTATTTTTCAACAAAAATTATCTGATGTAAAAAACGATATTTTAGAAATAGAGGGAGAAATTACAAAGATAAATATTGAAAAACTAAAAAAAACAGGTTTAGCATCTACGTATTTACATCATATACTATCGGAATATGGATTTAGTCAAATATCAGATATTGCAGAGAGTATAAATGGTATTTCAGGTTCTGTTTTTTATTCTTCCACTCATCGTTTGTTAAGAGATAGAGAATATTTCATATTGACGGAAATTTCAGATATCGATAATGATAATTATTTCATAAACGAGAATGAAACTATTTTGATTAAACCCATATCCGCTGTAATTGAAATTACAGATCAGATAAAAATTTTAAATAATAAAGACATAGCTCAATTAGACTTAGATAAGTTGAGTTTTCCTTTGATACTGAGGAGATGGGAATTAGGAGATAGGTTTATACCTTTGGGTATGAGGAGTTCTAAGAAGTTGAGTAAATTTTTCAAGGATGAAAAACTATCTATCTTAGACAAAGAAAACATATGGGTATTATGCAGTGACAGAGATATAGTATGGGTAGTTGGTCATAGGATAAGTAATAATTATAAAATAACTTCTCATACTCATAGAGTGTATCAAATAGAATTAAAGAATGTAGATTAAAAAATTTTTACATGAAAAAGTTGATTATAGCTGTAGATGGTTATTCGTCGACTGGTAAGAGTACTATTGCCAGGGGGTTAGCCAAACATTTTGGGTATACATTTATAGATACTGGAGCCATGTACAGAGCTGTTACTTTTTATTGTATACAAGAGCAGTTATTTTCTAATTCAAGTGTGGATGAAGATAAAATATTAGATCATTTAGATAAAATAAACATAAGTTTTGCATGGAATGAAAAAACCAAGAGATCTGATATTTTTTTGAATGGTAAAAATATAGAGGGAGAAATACGTTCAATGTCTGTGAGTGAGTTAGTATCTAAGGTTGCCCAGTTGAAAGAGGTCAGAAAAAATATGATCTCTCATCAGAGAGAAATGGGCAGAGATAAATCAGTTGTTTTAGATGGAAGAGATATAGGTTCTGTGGTATTTCCCAATGCAGATATAAAATTTTTTATAGTAGCTGACACCGATATAAGGGCTAAGAGACGTTATGATGAGTTATTATCGAATCAAAGTGATATTTCTTTTGAAGAGGTGAAAGACAATATAATAAAGAGAGATAGGGAAGACACACAAAGGGCAGAATCTCCATTGGTTAAGCCAGAGGGTGCAGTGGTTATAGATAATACAAATCTCTCTATAGAGGAACAATTAAAAAAGGTCATCTCTATAGTAGAGAGTAGATTATGAATAAAAAATACTTAATAGCTGTTTTAGGACCTACGGCCATAGGCAAAACCACTTTGAGTATCAGATTAGCGAAATATTTCAATACTGAGATTATATCGTGTGATTCACGTCAGTTTTTTAAGGAGTTAAAAATAGGAGCTGCACCTCCCTCTGATTTTGAATTAAGCCAGGTAAATCATCATTTTATAGCTAATAAGAGTATTTGTGATCATTATGATGTAGGCCTATTTGAAAACGAAGGACTCTTGGTATTAAGAGAAATTTTCCAGAGAAAAGATATAGTTATAATGGTCGGAGGCTCTGGTCTTTATGCTAATTCTTTAATATATGGATTAGATGATTTTCCTAAAATTCCAATTGAAGTTAGAGAGGATATAAATAATAAGTATAGAGAAAAAGGATTATCGTTTATATTGGAGATGTTAGAAGGGTTAGATCCCATTTATTTTGAACGTGTAGATAAGAGTAATCACATGCGTATAATTAGGGCTTTGGGGGTATCTATTTATACGGGAAAGCCTTATTCTGATTATTTGGGCAAAAAAACTAAAAAACGGTTTTTTACTAGTGTACAAATAGGATTGAATATAGATAGGGATATATTGTATTCTCAAATTGAATCCAGAGTAGATGGAATGATAGAATGTGGGTTAGTCCAAGAAGTAGAATCACTAGTGAAATACAGAGATAAAAATGCTTTAAACACCGTCGGTTATAAAGAGTTATTTAAGTATTTAGATCGAGAGTGTTCCTTGGAGGAATCAGTTAAAGAGATAAAAAAGAACACTAGAAATTTTGCTAAGAGACAGCTCACTTGGTTTAGAAAAAATAGAGATTTAAAGTGGTTTGATCCTATGGATTTTCAAGAAATTGTAAAGTACTGTAAAGATATGATACTATAGTGTCTAAAGTGTCAGCTACTGTAAAATTAACTCTGTCTGGGCCTACAAAACCCTATCCCTTAACAGGGTCTAAAGTTATTTGCAGTTTTCTAGCTTTAGAATAAATCCCATTTCTCTTCTATATCCCAATTTGATTTTACTGTTATAGAATCTTTATAGTAGATTATTTCTTCTGGGAGAAGGTTTTTAACATGGTTTCCAGTATCCCATCTATCGTTGTCATTGTCATCTACTATTATTCTGAAAGAATAGTGTTTGGGTTGTAGATACTCAAAGAGATATGTTTTTTCACCATTTTTACAAGAGGCTCGTCTTATGACTTTATTTCCATCCATTAACTCTATGATGATATTTTTTTCTGGGATTTTATTCAATGTTATTTTTATACTTCCGTAATCTATTTTTGAAATAGTCCTAAAACTAGTATTTATAGTATCATTCCTTTCTTTAAAGATACTTTCTATAGCTCCTGGAAGTAATTCTAATTTGTATTCTTGTTTCTCTTGGGTGTCAAATAATATAGCTACTTGGTCTTTCAGTTTGTTTATTTCCAAGTGCAAAGGAATACTTATGGAGTCTTTATCAACTATAGATATACAACTATCATTTATAGCATATATGGGTTTATTAGTTTTAAAAGATAACTTTTCTGTTATGTGAAGCGTTCCTTTTATGTTGGGATTAATTGTAAAGTCTTGTTCTTTCTGTCTTTTCAAGTCTACAGATACTGTGTCTATAGGTATTTTATTTCTAGATATTTCAAAGGTTATACTATCTTGTTCTTCTCGTTCGAACCAATAATCTATGGTGTCTCCTGTGAATGATCTGATAAATAGGTCTCTAATACTATCGTTTTTTACAGGACTTATTCTTTTTACATCTATGTCTCTAGGCGTTCCTTTGAATAGTAGTTGAATCTTGCCTTTAGAAGCGTGTATAGGTCTTTGTATATCAAAAGTATCCAACTCTTTGAATAAGTTTAGCTTAAAAAAGGTGCTTGTGTCCTGTGGTAGTTTTAGTGTATTTACTACAAACCCTATACTGTCGTTTTTGAGACTGTATTTTATTTGTTGAGATTTACTCTTTAATGCTATTAGTTTGTACAGTCCTTCTTTTATATTGGTTATTTCAAAATAATTACTGTCTCTTGTGTTGGTCATATACGTAGGGAGTTCTTTGTATAAAATAGAATCTGTATAATTTTCATCTATTGGGTAGAGCATTACCGTAACGTCTTTTGGTAAATCTTTTTTATTTGAATATTGTACGGTTCCCTTTACAGTTAAGGAGTCTATATTATCACCAGTTGAAAAGACATATTTTAATTCTGGCAAGAGATTAGATTCGTTATTATCCTTTATGGCTTTTATAAAATTTATGATATAAGTAGTATTCTTTTTTAAAGAATCTACGTCTAATTCCACGGATATATAATCCCTAGGAGAGGATACTGGATTTATCTTCGGCATTTTTTTTAGAGGAGGAGATATTATTACATTTTTAGATACATTTTCTATTCTAATCAATTCGTCAAATGATATTCTTATCACATTGTCTTTAACATTTTTACTGAAATTTTTAGGTGAAAATGATATGGCTTTAGGTGGGATGGTATCTTTTGCTCCTCCTGTTAACATAAATCCAGTACGTGCACATTGGAGCGTAATTATACATATAAGAGTGATAATAGATTTTTTAAGTACGTCCATGCCTTTAGTTTCGCTAATAAATTATTAACTTTTTATATTTCTATTTGAGTTACAAATTTACTATCATTGGGCACAAAAAAGTAATCTTTAAAAGTGATAATATTTATCTACAACCAAATTGATTTAACTCAGATTTATATAGTTTGTATTCATTTATTTTTAAGAGCACTATGATAAAGTGTTATTTTATTGGTTTATCATTTATTTTTTTGAGAGGATTAAGTGCAATTGCCCAGGATATACCAAATATACCAAGTGAAAAAATATTGTTAGAAAATATTTTAGAATATAGAGATGAAGGTCTTCAAAGAGAAGGAGAGTTAATATTAGATGAATTAGAGAATATCAGTTTTAATAAGATAAATATAAATTCTACCAAAGAGGAACTATTGAATTCAGGTTTATTAGATGTTTTTCAAGTTAAAAATTTAATGGATTACAGAATGAAAAATGGTTATTTGTTGCATCTATTCGAATTGAGTAGCGTCAAGGGTTTTGATGGGAAAGCACTAAAGAGTATAATCCCATTTTTTAAAGTTGATCATGTAGATAGAAAAATATCTTTTGACAATATCATAAAGAGAGGTAGAAATAAGATCATTATGAGACAAGAATTTAGGTCTCCTATAAAGGATTTAGAAAAATATGAAGGAGGCGCTCAAAAGGTATATTTCAAATACGATTTTAAATATTACGATTTGATAAATATGGGCTTAGTAGCAGAGAAAGATGTAGGAGAGAGTTTTAATAGTTCCATTTCCCCTTTTGGTTTTGATTTTCTCTCTTTTTATTTACTGTTGAATGATTTATATGGATTTAAGAGGATTTTAGTTGGGAATTATCATCTCAATTTTGGAGAGGGTTTGGCTTTGTGGTCTGGATATAGATCTATGAAGACGGCTGAGGTCAATAAGACTTTTAGTTTTAAAAGAGGTATAAAGCCTCATACAGGAACTGATGAAGTTAATTATTTTTCTGGTTTAGCTTGTGCTTATGAGTGGAGAGATATAAGTTTAGATTTGTTCTATTCTAAAAAAGATATAGATGCTACTTTGGATGATTCTGATCGTATTACCTCCTTTCCTACATCTGGCTTGCATCGTACTTATAGTGAGATATCAAAAAAGAATAAATCTACTAAAGTAGATTTTGGGGCACATATCAGCTATGATTTTACAAATGGTGATATAGGTATTACCAATATGAATACTAGATTCAAAAATTATGTTTTCAGTAAGAGTAAGGATAATTTGAGAGGAAATAATTTTTCTGTTATCTCTTTGGATTATAGGTTGTTTTTAAGTGATTATTTCTTTTTGGGAGAGCTCAGTGTAAATGAGGTGGGAGCTTGGGCTTTTATACAGAAATTACAAGTTAACACTGGTGATAACTCTAAATTGTCTTTGGTGTATAGGGATATCACCAGTGAGTATTATAGTTTTTATAAAAACACTTTTCAAGAATCTAATTCTCATTCGGAGAAGGGCTTATACATGGGTTTTGAATTCGATATTAGTAAAGTAAAAATTAAGTTATACTCGGACATATATAGTTTGCACAAAAAAAATAATTATCCTTTTACTAGAGATAATGCAGATTTTGTAATGGATATATCGCATGATTTTAATAGAGATATAAGTCATTATATCAGGTTTAAATACGATGAGAAAGAGCATGTAAAAAGCAGTTTGAGATATAATATACGTTATAGATTTTCTGAGCAATTGAATCTTCAGACTAGAGTAGAATTATCTAAATATGAGAGTGATATAGGTCAGATGATATTTCAAGATATAAAGTATAATTTTTCATTCTTTCCATTGGTTTTGTATTTGAGGGCAGCTTGTTTTAATACTAAATGGCAAAACAGAATATACGCTTATGAAAATGATATAAGGGGAGTTTTTTCAGTGCCGCCTTATCGAGGCAGAGGACTTAGATATTATATTTTGTTAAAATACAATTATGAGCAGATGGCATTTGGAATAAAATATGTTCAAAACAATACTAATCAAGAGACAGAATATCATTTAAAGTCACAGATACAATTCAGGTTTTAAGGCATTTTGATATGTCTTCATATTTTACGATAGTCAATAGTCTTTTTTCAATTATTTTATAATCTGAGTTTGGTTAATAAACTGAATTAAGACAGGCATTACCAACGATTGGGTATTTGACAGAGGGTTTTTTAGGCGAAAAGCTGTAAGAGCGATAAGTTCAGAAATATTAGTTAGAAAATTAGCAAAACTTCTATGTCTAGAATGTTCTATCTGACAAATATTTTTAAGCTGATCATTGATGGTTTCTATGATTGATCTTTTTCTGAGTAATAGCTTATCAATCATTGGTATGAGGGTATTTTTCATGTTATTTTTAACTGAGGTAATTAATTCTACGTCTTTTTCAAAGAGATTTTTTAGAGGTTAAAACATCGTGTAAAACACATACTTAAGAGAGAGCTTTTCCAACTTTTTAAACCTTTTTTTTGGTGTTTTTAAAACTTTTTTTGATAGAAAAAACAAGAAAATCTAAATGTTTTAAGAGCTCAAATTAAACAGCTAACTATGATACTATAAAACAAATGAACTTTTTAAGCTTTATTTTGCTAATCTAAGCTCAATAATTTTTTATATAAAAGACTGATTATAAGTACATTATATCACTTTAATCGTTTATTTATTAGTAAATATATCAATCTGATTTTTTACTTAAACCGCTATTATTTTTAGCTACTACTTTTTTAGTATTAAATGTGAAAATTTTGTAACCTTGCAGCTCTAGTTTAAGTTTTCCCAAATATTTTTCAGATCACATGAAAAGAAGGTTCGTGTTTTATTTTGGATTTATATTTCTCTCATTTTTAAGTATAGATTCTCTTTCTAATAATTTTCCTGATAAGTTGAGTTATCAGTTAGTGATTAGGAAAGATGATAAATTATTAAAAGAATCTACAGTTAGTATTCGTATTTCTATATATTCTTTAAATGGAAAGATAGAAGATGTTGTATACTCTGAAGTTCATTGGAATATTAAAACAGATAAGAATGGCTTAGCTACTCTAAAGATAGGAGAAGGTATTAGATCTCAAGGATTCTCAGGTTCAAAATTGTCTGATTTATCATGGTCTGAGTATTCATATTACATTAAATCAGAGATAGATCTGACTGGCAAAAATGATTATAGAAATGCTCTTATAAAAAAGAGTCAAATACTTAGTGTCCCTTATGCATTTTATGCAGCGGATAGTCCAAAAATAGATGTTATAGATAATTTGAGTTCTAGAGTTGTATCAGCTGCTCTATCTGCTAATCAAGGAAGGATTTTAGAAAAGAAAAAATTAGACAAAATAAATATTGCTGATAATTTTCATGGAGGTAAAGGTAAAGCTTTATCAGCTAATAAGGGGAAAGAACTCTATGAAAGGGTAAATAAATATGAGAAGGGTTTTTCTGAAAGGTTAACTATTCATGATGAACAAATATCTCAACAGAAGAAAGAGTTAGAAAGCAAAATAGAAAAACAGGATACTAAATTAGAAACCCACGGAACAAGAATTAAAGAGTTAGAGGAGGCGAAACTAGAAGTTATAGACAACCTAGATCTTTCAACTTATGACCCTAAAAAAGTTTTATCAGCGCGTCAAGGGCATGAACTCAAGAAATTGATAGACAGAAAGGTAGAAAGAGGTCCTCAAGGTGATACAGGCCCAGCAGGTGCTGATGGTAAAAATGGAGAAAAAGGAGACATAGGACCACAAGGAGAAAAAGGAGCCGATGGGGCAAAAGGTGATAGGGGCGAAGCAGGTAAAGATGGAGAAAGAGGTCCAGCAGGGATTCAAGGCCCACAAGGGCTTCGTGGTGAAACCGGCCCAGCAGGAGAAAGAGGAGAACAAGGGGTAAAGGGAGCCCCAGGGGCAGAAGGTCCTCAAGGTATCAGAGGCGAAAAGGGCGAAGATGGTGTTCCAGGGATTCAAGGGCCACAAGGCCCAGCAGGCGCAACAGGACCACAAGGAGCCCCAGGGGCAGAAGGGAAACAAGGCAAGCCTGGTAAAGATGGTGATCCAGGCCCTCCAGGTGCTGATGGCACCAATGGTAAAGATGGTGAAAAAGGGGAAAAGGGAGATCAAGGCAATCCAGGAGCAGCAGGTAGAGATGGTAGAGATGGTGCAAGAGGTGAAAATGGTGAACGAGGCCCAGCAGGTGTTGATGGCAAAAATGGAGACAAAGGAGACATAGGACCACAAGGAGAAAAAGGAGCCGATGGGGCAAAAGGTGATAGGGGCGAAGCAGGTAAAGATGGAGAAAGAGGAGAAAGAGGAGAAAGAGGTCCCCAAGGTGAACAAGGACCAAAAGGTGAAAAAGGTGAAACAGGAGCCCCAGGTCCAACAGGCGTTAGAGGAGAGCAAGGTGAAAGAGGTCCAGAAGGTCCTAAAGGTGAAAAAGGAAACGATGGTATAGCAGGAGCCATAGGGCCACAAGGTCCAGCAGGAAACAAAGGAGACAGAGGTGAGCAAGGCCCTCAAGGGCCTAGAGGTCCACAGGGTGCCCCAGGTGCAACAGGAATACAAGGTGATAGAGGCGAAACAGGGCCTCCAGGTGCTGATGGCACTAATGGTAAAGATGGTGAAAAAGGGGAAAAGGGAGATCAAGGCAATCCAGGAGCAGCAGGTAGAGATGGTAGAGATGGTGCAAGAGGTGAAAATGGTGAACGAGGCCCAGCAGGTGCTGATGGCAAAAATGGAGACAAAGGAGACATAGGACCACAAGGAGAAAAAGGAGCCGATGGGGCAAAAGGTGATAGGGGCGAAGCAGGTAAAGATGGAGAAAGAGGAGAAAGAGGTCCCCAAGGTGAACAAGGACCAAAAGGAGAGCAAGGTGAAACAGGAGCCCCAGGTCCAACAGGCGTTAGAGGAGAGCAAGGTGAAAGAGGTCCAGAAGGTCCTAAAGGTGAAAAAGGAAACGATGGTATAGCAGGAGCCATAGGGCCACAAGGTCCAGCAGGAAACAAAGGAGACAGAGGTGAGCAAGGCCCTCAAGGGCCTAGAGGTCCACAGGGTGCCCCAGGTGCAACAGGAATACAAGGTGATAGAGGCGAAACAGGGCCTCCAGGTGCTGATGGCACTAATGGTAAAGATGGTGAAAAAGGGGAAAAGGGAGATCAAGGCAATCCAGGAGCAGCAGGTAGAGATGGTGCAAGAGGTGAAAATGGTGAACGAGGCCCAGCAGGTGCTGATGGCAAAAATGGAGAAAAAGGAGACCCAGGGCCAAAAGGGGAACAAGGTATTCCAGGTCCAGTAGGCCCAGCTGGTCTTGCAGGTAAAGATGGAGAAAGAGGTCCAGCAGGTGCTCAAGGAGCTCAAGGAGTAGAAGGAAAACCAGGGGAAAAAGGCGCAACAGGTGATCAAGGCCCAGCGGGGATTCAAGGACCACAAGGGCTTCGTGGTGAGACAGGCCCAGCAGGAGAAAGAGGAGAACAAGGGGCAGAAGGTCCTCAAGGTATCAGAGGTGAAAAGGGCGAAGATGGTGTTCCAGGGATTCAAGGGCCACAAGGCCCAGCAGGCGCAACAGGACCACAAGGAGCCCCAGGGGCAGAAGGAAAACAAGGTAAGCCTGGTAAAGATGGTGATCCAGGTTTATCAGGTCCACAAGGTCTACCAGGCCCTAGAGGAAGGCGAGGTGAGGCAGGTATACCAGGTGAAATAGGCCCGAAAGGGCCAAAAGGAGAACAAGGACCAGATGGCAAACCAGGTCCAACAGGCGCAAAAGGTGATAGGGGTGAACCAGGAGCCATAGGTCCAGCAGGGCCTCCTGGGCCAGTGAAACTTATAGATGATTTAATCACTGATGATAGCACAAGTGCCTTATCCGCAAAACAGGGGAAAATCCTAAATGAAAAAATAAAAAAAACACCATTTATAAAGACAGATACTGGAGAAAATATCATAACGCTCTCTGATGAAGAGGAGGAAAGTACTTTAACTGGCACAGAAAATATGCTTTTAGGGATTGGCTCCAAGCTTTCTAGCATATCCAGTAGCAATGAGATAGCTATAGGAAGTAGCGCTCAAGGTAAAGGAGCTAATACAGTAGTGTTAGGAAATGATAAGACTCTAAAAACATATTTAAGAGGTACAGTTCTTCTAGAAGACGAGATTGCTAAAGAGCCAACATCTGGATCATATTTTGAAGATGGCAGTACTGATTGTATCTCCATAAAAGATCGAAACAAAGCTCGAATTTCTTTGAATTCTAAAGGAAGTATTATGACATATGGAAAATTTATAGCTACATCAGATAAACGTGTAAAGAGTATAAAAGGTATCTCAGATAAAAGAGAAGATTTAAAGAAACTCTTGGGTATAGAGATTACAGATTATACTATGATAGATAGTATAGAAAGTGGCGTTAGGTCATTTAAAAAGGTAATAGCTCAGCAGGTAGAAAATATAGTTCCAGAAGTTATAGATATAAATAAAGGAGTTATTCCTAATGTATATGAGTTAGCTAAATCAATTAGCGTCTCTAATGAAGGAAGTATTATCACGATAAACAAGGTTCACAATTTTTCTGTTGGAGATCTCATTAAGGTTATTATAGAAAATGAGGGAACCAAAGGAACCAAAGAAGTAAAAGTAAAAGCTGTTATAGATCCTAATAGGTTTTTAATAGAAGAGGTTTTAGATTCTAAAAATAAGGTTTTCATTTACGGTAAGGAGGTAGACGATTTACGCTCAGTAGATTACGATGGACTTACCACTTTAAATATTTCAGCTACTCAAGCAGTTTATGATCGTGTTGTGGACTTAGAAAAAGAAAGTGGTATTATTAAAAAGGAGAATAACGATATCAAGAGAGAAAATATTTTTCTTAAAAAAGAACTTTCTGTTACAAATGAAAAGCTTTCTAATACTCAAAAGAAATTAGATATTTTAATTAAAGTATTAAGTAAATCAAATATCCTAGATAAGAAAGATATCAAAGTTTTGATAAAAGAATAGATATTCATTTTAGAGATTATCGCTTAAAGTATGTAAATAAAAAATGACATATTTTTTGTTTTTATTCATAGTCGAGCTCTTTTGTCAAGAATAGTTAAAAATTGGTTCGTTATTATTTCCCAATTCAGTATTATTGGCTTAGACCATTTTTTTGTAGCCTTCCCAAGAGCTAAAAAAGTATATTTTACAACAGCATCAGCAGTTGGAAACAACAATTTATTTTTGGTATAGTTTCTGATTTTTATATTGAGATTTTCAATCAAGTTTGTGGTGTAAATAATTTTCCTGATTTCTAAATTTAGGTTCTTTGTCCAGCTCGTTATAATAATAACCCGAGTTAGATTAATAAAAACACTTGAATCCTTTGATTTTATTCGGATTTAAGGAAATACCCCTTTAGTTTTGGGCTCTTTTATGCTTATGAGGCTAATTTAGTCGAAATTTAATAATTCTTGTACTAAAATATACTATTTATCACAAACACAAATTTCTTTAATCCCAGTTAATTGAATGCTTTCAAGTACTTTAATTAAGTAAACTATTAATCAAACTCAGGTTTAAATCGTTTATTTTTTTAGCAAAAATATCTCTATCTGATTTTTTTTACTCAAACCGCTATTATTTATAGCTGCTATGTTGTTAGTATAAATGTGAGAATTTTGTAATTTTGTAATTTTATTACCGTAGCATCTATTGACAATATTTTTAGATAACATGAAAAGAAGGCTTGTGTTTTACTTTGGATTTATATTTCTGCTGTTTCTGAGTGTAGATTCCATTTCTAAAAACTTTCCTAATAAGTTGAGTTATCAGTTAGTTATTAGGAAAGATGATAAACTATTAAGAGAATCTACAGTTAGTATTCGTATTTCTATATATTCTTTAAATGGAAAGATAGAAGATGTTGTATACTCTGAAGTTCATTGGAGTGTTAAAACAGATAAAAATGGTTTAGCTACTCTAAATATAGGAGAAGGTATTAGATCTCAAGGGTTTTCAGATTCAAAATTGTCTGATTTATCATGGTCTGAAGATTCATATTACATTAAATCAGAGTTAGATTTGACTGGCAAAAATAATTATAGTAATGCTCTTATAAAAAAGAGTCAATTATTTAGTGTCCCTTATGCATTTTATGCAGCAGATAGCCCAAAAACAAATGTTATAGATAATTTGAGTTCTAGAGTTGTATCAGCTGCTTTATCAGCTAATAAAGGGAGAGATTTAGAAGAAAGAAAATTAGACAAAATAGATATTGCTGATAATTTTAATGGAGGTAAAGGTAAAGTTTTATCAGCTGATAGAGGCAAGGAGCTTTATGAAAGGGTAGATAAATCTGAGACTAAGATAAAAAAACAGGAAAAGGAGTTAACCGCTAAGAAGGCAGAGTTAAAAAACAAGATTGATAATAATCAAATAATAAATAATTTAACCACTGATGATGCTACAAAAGTATTATCAGCAGCACAAGGAAAAGTCCTTAAGGCAGAAATAGATACTAAATTAAGTATATCTGATATTGTTAATGATTTAAACACCGACACTCATGACCCTAAAAAAGTTTTATCAGCGCATCAAGGGTATGAACTCAAGAAATTGATAGACAAAAAGGCAGAAAGAGGCCCTCAAGGAGTAAAGGGAGACTCAGGAGCAAAAGGTGAAGCAGGACCATCAGGTCCTCAAGGACCAAAAGGAGAGCAAGGAGACACAGGTCCAGCAGGTCCATCTGGTGAAAAAGGAGACGTTGGTGCTCAAGGACCAAAAGGAGACCCAGGACCAAAAGGTGATCCAGGTCCATCAGGGCCAACGGGAGCCCCTGGGACCCCAGGTAAAGATGGCGCAGCAGGTCTGACTGGTCCAATGGGTCCAGCAGGTCCAGCAGGTCCAGCAGGTCCAGCAGGTCCAGCAGGTCCAGCAGGTCCAGCAGGTCCAGCAGGTCCAGCAGGGTCTCAAGGTGAAAAAGGTCCTCAAGGGCTAAAAGGTGAAGATGGAGTAGCGGGGGAAACCGGCCCGGCAGGGCCCCCAGGCGCTACAGGGGCAGTCGGTCCTACTGGTAGAGATGGAGCAGCAGGAAAACAAGGCCCTCAAGGGCCTAGAGGTCCACAGGGTGCCCCAGGTGCAACAGGAATACAAGGTGATAGGGGCGAAACAGGGCCTCCAGGACTATCAGGCCCAGCAGGTGCTGATGGCAAAAATGGAGAAAGAGGAGAAAGAGGTCCCCAAGGTGAACAAGGACCAAAAGGTGAAAAAGGTGAAACAGGAGCCCCAGGTCCAACAGGCGTTAGAGGAGAGCAAGGTGAAAGAGGACCAGCTGGTGAAAAAGGAGACGTTGGTGCTCAAGGACCAAAAGGAGACCCAGGACCAAAAGGTGATCCAGGTCCATCAGGGCCAACGGGAGCCCCTGGGACTCCAGGTAAAGATGGCGCAGCAGGTCTGACTGGTCCAATGGGTCCAGCAGGTCTAGCAGGAGCAATAGGCCCTCAAGGAGTAAAGGGAGACTCAGGAGCAAAAGGTGAAGCAGGACCATCAGGTCCTCAAGGACCAAAAGGAGAGCAAGGAGACACAGGACCAGCAGGTCCAAAAGGGGAAAAAGGAGACGCTGGTGATCAAGGAGATCAAGGACCAAAAGGAGACGCTGGTGAAACAGGAGCCCCAGGTCCAGCAGGGTCTCAAGGGCCAGTAGGTGTAGCAGGGCCTAAAGGTGAAAAAGGTGAAAAAGGGCCTCAAGGGCTAAAAGGTGAAGATGGAGTAGCGGGGGAAACTGGCCCGGCAGGACCCCCAGGCGCTACAGGGGCAGTCGGTCCTGCTGGTAGAGATGGAGCAGCAGGAAAACAAGGCCCTCAAGGGCCTAGAGGTCCACAGGGTGCCCCAGGTGCAACAGGAATACAAGGTGATAGGGGCGAAACAGGGCCTCCAGGACCATCAGGCCCTCCAGGACCATCAGGCCCTCCAGGTGCTGATGGCACTAATGGTAAAGATGGTGAAAAAGGAGACGTTGGTGCTCAAGGACCAAAAGGAGACCAAGGACCAATAGGTAATACGGGAGCTACAGGTCCTATAGGCCCAACGGGAGCCCCTGGGATCCCAGGTAAAGATGGCGCAGCAGGTCTGACTGGTCCAATGGGTCCAGCAGGTCCAGCAGGGTCTCAAGGGCCAGTAGGTGTAGCAGGTCCAGCAGGGCCTAAAGGTGAAAAAGGTGAAAAAGGCCCTCAAGGGCCACAAGGTGATAAAGGCCTTCCAGGTGCTGATGGTAAAGATGGTAACCCAGGAGACCCAGGGCCAAAAGGGGAACAAGGTATTCCAGGGCCAGTAGGCCCAGCTGGTCTTGCAGGTAAAGATGGAGAAAGAGGAGAAAGAGGTCCAGCAGGGATTCAAGGACCACAAGGGCTTCGTGGTGAGACAGGCCCAGCAGGAGCGATAGGCCCTCAAGGAGTAAAGGGAGACCCAGGACCAAAAGGAGAGCAAGGTCCTGCAGGTAAAGATGGTGAACCTGGATTACCTGGGTTACCAGGTAATCCAGGCCTGGCAGGACCAAAAGGTGCAGATGGCAAGGATGGTGAATCAGGTTTACCAGGTCCACAAGGTTTACCAGGTCCACAAGGTTTACCAGGTCCAGCGGGTCTAGCAGGAGCTCCAGGCGCTAAAGGTCCACAAGGTCCTCCAGGCCCAGCGGGTCCAGCAGGAGCTCCAGGGCCAGAGAAAATTATAAATGATTTAACTTCTGGGGATACAACAAGTGCCTTATCAGCTAAACAGGGTAAGGTTTTAAATGACGATATAAAAAGATCACGTCTTTTTGTAGAAGGGGGTAATGGTAATGGTAATGGTAATATTATAACGTGTTGGTCTGGTAATAAAGATAGATATGATGAAATAGTTTCTAATTCTATAGGAACTAGAAATATGTTTTTAGGTATCAATTCAGGCAATGACGGTAAATTTAGTACGACTCATAATGTAGCTATTGGGGATAATACTTTATCTAGTATTAGTAATGGTTCTAATAGCAATGTAGCTATAGGCTCTCGTGTATTTCAGGCAGCTGCAAGGGTATCTAATACTGTAGCTATTGGGCATACTGCAGCCGCTTATGCTAATCAATTAAATCGCTCTATTTTTATAGGGCATGGATCAGCTCCTAAAGAAAACAGTAGTTCTTCTAATGAGATAGTTAAGCATCTACTGGAGATGTACTTAATAAAGGTAAAGGTAATAATACAGTACTTATTGGGAATGACAACACTGAAGTAACTTACTTAAAGGGGAGAGTTTTAATAAATAATAGTGATTCAGCAACACGAAAAAGTATTGGAATGTTGAATATCTATGGAGGAACCAGCAATCATTTTAGTGGAACTTATTTTAGTAATAACATTAAGCATAAATATTATTTGGTTCAAACAAGTAAATTTATTGATACTAAAGTTTCTCTGTATGCAAGTGAATCTATTTTAACAGATGGAAGTTTTTTAGCTGTATCAGACAAACGTATCAAGAGTATAAAAGGTATCTCAGATAAAAGAGAAGATTTAAAGAAACTCTTGAATATAGAAATTACAGATTATACGATGATAGATAGTATAGAAAGTGGCGTTAGGCCATTTAAAAAAGTAATAGCTCAGCAGGTAGAAAGTATAGTTCCAGAGGTCATAAATATAAATAAAGGTACTATCCCTAATGTGTATGAATTAGCTAAATCAATCAGCATTTCTAATGAAGGAAGTACTATCACGACAAACAAGGTTCACGATTTTTCTGTTGGAGATCTCATTAAGGTTATTATAGAGAATGATGGAGAGAGATACGTAAAAGTAAAGAGAGTTATAGATTCTAATAGATTTTTAACAGAAGAGGTTTTAGATTCTAAGAATAAGGTTTTCATCTACGGTAAGGAGGTAGACGATTTACGCTCAGTAGATTACGATGGACTTACCACTTTAAATATTTCAGCTACTCAAGCTGTTTATGATCGTGTTGTGGGCTTAGAAAAAGAGAATAGTATTCTTACTAAACAACTTTCTACTACCAATGAAAAGCTTATTTCTACCAAGAAAGAATTATCTTCTACTAAACAGAAGTTAGATAACTTAATTAAATTACTAAACAAATCAAACATCCTCAATAAGGATGACACCAAAGTTTTGATAAAATAAGTTCAAGATAAATTAAGATCCTATTAGCAGGTCACTTGGTAAAAATAATCACTATCAATTTTTTACTGAACCTTTTATAGTACATAACTACTACGTTAGCATATTCTAAAAAAGCTTTAACTTCGTGAGCATACAGTTATATCGACTAATGTAATAGTTATGACTATAAGAATTGTTTTTTATTTTGGATTTATATTTCTCTCATTTTTAAGTATAGATTCTCTTTCTAATAATTTTCCTAATAAGTTGAGTTATCAGTTAGTGATTAGGAAAGATGATAAACTATTAAGAGAATCTACAGTTAGTATTCGTATTTCTATATATTCTTTAAATGGAAAGATAGAAGATGTTGTATACTCTGAAGTTCATTGGAATATTAAAACAGATAAGAATGGCTTAGCTACTCTAAAGGTAGGAGAAGGTATTAGATCTCAAGGATTCTCAGGTTCAAAATTGTCTGATTTATCATGGTCTGAGTATTCATATTACATTAAATCAGAGATAGATCTGACTGGCAAAAATAATTATAGTAATGCTCTTATAAAAAAGAGTGAAATACTTAGTGTTCCTTACGCATTTTATGCTGCAAAAAGCCCAAAAACAAATGTTATAGATAATTTGAGATCTAGAGTTGTATCATCTGCTCTATCAGCTAATAAAGGGAGAGATTTGGAAGAAAGAAAATTAGACAAAATAGATATTGCTGATAATTTTGATGGAGAGGTTGGAAAAGTTTTATCAGCTAAAAAGGGAAAAGAACTTTATGAAAGAGTAAATAAATTTGAGACCAAGATAAAAGAACAGGAAAAGGAGTTAACTGAACATGATAATAAATTAACAGATCAAGAAACAAAAATTAAAAAGTTAAAGGATGGAGAGTTAGAAGTTATTAATGATTTGACACTTTCAACTCATGGCCCTAAAAAAGTTTTATCAGCGCATCAAGGATATCTGCTTAAGCAGATGATAGACGACAAAAAAGCAGAAAAGGGAGAGAAAGGAGATCGAGGCGAGATAGGTCCTGCAGGCCCTGCAGGACCAGCAGGACCAAATGGTAAAACAGGACCAGTAGGTGTAGCAGGGCCTCAAGGAAAACAAGGTGATCGAGGGATTCCAGGTGAAACAGGCTCAGCGGGCCCCCCTGGTAAAGATGGAGAACAAGGTGAAAAAGGAGAGCAAGGTGAAAGAGGTCCAGCAGGACCAGATGGCAAACGAGGTGACATAGGTATTCAAGGAGTTCCTGGTCCAAAAGGTACTGATGGTAAAGATGGTAATCCAGGACCAAAAGGAGACAGAGGAGAGCAAGGGTTAAAAGGTGAAGATGGAGCACCAGGCCCAATCGGTCTGGCAGGCCCCGCTGGGCCCCCAGGAGCTACAGGGGCAGTAGGTCCAGCTGGTCCTGCTGGTAAAAATGGTATTGACGGGAAAAAAGGAGATCAAGGGATGCAAGGTTCAGAAGGTCCTCCTGGTAAAGATGGAAAAGAAGGCAAGCAAGGTCCTCCAGGTCCTCCAGGTCCTCCAGGTCCAGCAGGAGCAAAAGGTGAAACAGGAGCGCAAGGACCTCGAGGATACACAGGGGTAAAAGGTCCTCAAGGTACCAGAGGCGAAAAGGGCAAAGATGGTGATCCAGGCCTTGCTGGTAGAGATGGCAAGGATGGTCCAGCAGGACCAGCAGGGCCAGCAGGACCTCAAGGGAAACAAGGTGAAAAAGGAGAGCAAGGTGAAAGAGGTCCAGCAGGACCAGATGGCAAACGAGGTGACATAGGTATTCAAGGAGTTCCTGGTCCAAAAGGTACTGATGGTAAAGATGGTAATCCAGGACCAAAAGGAGACAGAGGAGAGCAAGGGTTAAAAGGTGAAGATGGAGCACCAGGCTCAATCGGTCTGGCAGGCCCCCCAGGAGCTGCAGGGGCAGTAGGTCCAGCTGGTCCTGCTGGTAAAAATGGTATTGACGGGAAAAAAGGAGATCAAGGGATGCAAGGTTCAGAAGGCCCTCCTGGTAAAGATGGAAAAGAAGGCAAGCAAGGTCCTCCAGGTCTAGCAGGAGCAAAAGGTGAAACAGGAGCGCAAGGACCTCCAGGTCCAGCAGGAGCAAAAGGTGAAACAGGAGCGGAAGGGCCTCCAGGCCCAGCAGGACCAAAAGGTGCAGATGGTAATCATGGTGTAGATGGCAAGGATGGTGAATCAGGTTTACCAGGCCCAGCGGGTCCAGCAGGAGCCCCAGGCGCTAGAGGTCCACAAGGTTTACCAGGCCCAGCAGGAGCTAAAGGTCCACAAGGTCCTCCAGGGCCAGAGAAAATTATAAATAATTTAACTTCTGGGGATACAACAAGTGCCTTATCAGCTAAACAGGGTAAGGTTTTAGATGACAAAATAAAAAAATCATTTCTTTTTGTAGAAGGAGGTATGAATCGTAGGAATGGTAATATTATAACGTGTTGGTCTGGTAATAAAAGTAATTGTGATGAAGTAGCTTCTAACTCTAGAGGATATAGAAATATGTTTTTAGGTACCAATTCAGGAACTAGGGCTATGGTGAGTGATAATGTAGTTATTGGGGCTAATATTTTATCTAAGATTGGTGATAATTCTAATAGTAATGTAGGTATAGGCTCTAATGTATTTTTGAATACTACAACAGTATCTAATACTGTAGCTATTGGGTATAATGCAGCCGCTCTTGTTAAGCATTCAAATCGCTCTATTTTTATAGGGCATGGATCAAGTTCTGGAGAAGGCAACAGATCTATTAATGAGATAGTTATTGGAGCATCTAATGCAGACATACCTAATAAAGGTAAAGGTAGTAATACAGTACTTATCGGGAATGACAATACTATAGAAACATACTTAAAGGGGAGAGTTTTAATAAATAATAATAGTTCAGCAATACGAAAAAATATTGGAATGTTGAATATCAATGGAGGAACCAGCAATCGTTTTAGTGGAACTTATTTTGATTATGATCATGATTATTATTTGAAAAAAACAGCTAGATACAAATTCATTGATACTAAAGTTTCTCTGTATGCAGGTGAATCTATTTTAACAGACAATAAATTTTTAGCTGTATCAGACAAACGTATCAAGAGTATAAAAGGTATCTCAGATAAAAGAGAAGATTTAAAGAAACTCTTGGATATAGAAATTACAGATTATACGATGATAGATAGTATAAAAAGTGGCGTTAGACCATTTAAAAAAGTAATAGCTCAGCAGGTAGAAAGTATAGTTCCAGAGATCATAAATATAAATGAAGGTACTATCCCTAATGTGTATGAATTAGCTAAATCAATCAACATTTCTAATGAAGGAAGTACTATCACGACAAACAAGGTTCACGATTTTTCTGTTGGAGATCTCATTAAGGTTATTATAGAAAATGATGGAGAGAGATACGTAAAAGTAAAGAGAGTTATAGATTCTAATAGATTTTTAACAGAAGAGGTTTTAGATTCTAAAAATAAGGTTTTCATCTACGGTAAGGAGGTAGACGATTTACGCTCAATAGATTACGATGGTCTTACTACTTTAAACATTTCAGCTACTCAAGCAGTTTATGATCGTGTTGTGGGTTTAGAAAAAGAGAATAGTATTCTTACTAAACAACTTTCTACTACCAATGAAAAACTTTCTGCTACTGAGGAAAAACTTTCTGCTATTGAGGAAAAACTTTCTAGTACTCAAAAGAAATTAGATATTTTAATTAAAGTATTAAGTAAATCAGATGTCCTTAGTAAGGAAGATATCAAAGTTTTGATAAAATAAGTTCAAGATAAATTAAGATCCTATTAACAAGTCACTTGGTAAAAATAATCACTATTAATTTTTTACTGAACCTTTTATAGTATATAACTACTACGTTAGCATATTCTAAAAAAGCTTTAACTTCGTGAGCATACAGTTATATCAACTAATATAATAGTTATGACTAGAAGAATTGTTTTTTATTTTGGATTTATATTTCTCTCATTTTTAAGTATAGATTCTCTTTCTAATAATTTTCCTGATAAGTTGAGTTATCAGTTAGTGATTAGGAAAGATGATAAATTATTAAAAGAATTTACAGTTAGTATTCGTATTTCTATATATTCTTTAAATGGAAAGATAGAAAATGTTGTATACTCTGAAGTTCATTGGAATGTTAAAACAGATAAGAATGGCCTAGCTACTCTAAAGGTAGGAGAAGGTATTAGATCTCAAGGATTCTCAGGTTCAAAATTATCTGATTTAGAATGGTCTGAATATTCATATTACATTAAATCGGAGATAGATCTGACTGGCAAAAATAATTATAGTAATGCTCTTATAAAAAAGAGTCAAATACTTAGTGTCCCTTATGCATTTTATGCAGCGGATAGTCCAAAAATAGATGTTATAGATAATTTGAGTTCTAGAGCTGTATCAGCTGCTCTATCAGCCAATAAAGGGAGAGATTTAGAAGAAAGAAAATTAGACAAAATAGATATTGCTGATAATTTTAATGGAGGTAAAGGTAAAGTTTTATCAGCTGATAGAGGCAAGGAGCTTTATGAAAGGGTAGATAAATCTGAAACCAAGATATTTGAACAGGAAAAGGAGTTAACCGCTCAGAAAGAGGGGCTAAAGATTCAAAGTGAAAAAATAGACAAACAAGAGAAAGAGTTAACTGAAGAGAAGGCAGAGTTAAATGAACAGAAGGCAGAGTTAAATGAAGAGAAGGCAGAGTTAACTAAACAGAAGGCAGAGTTAACTAAACAGAAAGCAGAGTTAACAGGTAAGATAAATACAGCGGAGACTACTTTAGGAGCTAATATAGCTGCTCAGAGGATAGAGTTAAAAGAACAGGGTGCTAAATTAGTAGAATACGAAGAAAAATTTAAAAAATTAGAGGATGGGAAACTAGAAGTTGTAAACAACCTAGATGTTTCAGCTCATAATGAAAAAAAAGTTTTATCAGCGCATCAAGGGTATCAGCTTAAGCAGATGATAGACAAAAAAGCAGAAAAGGGAGAGAAAGGAGATCGAGGCGAGATAGGACCTGCTGGTAAAGAAGGTCCAAAAGGTACTGATGGTAAAGATGGACTGGCAGGTAAAGAAGGAAAACAAGGCCCTCCAGGCCCAACAGGGCTTCGGGGTGAAACAGGCCCAGCAGGAGACAAAGGTGAAGATGGCAAGCCAGGCCCAGCAGGTGCTGATGGTAAAGAAGGACCAGTAGGTCCACAAGGGTCAATAGGACCAGTAGGGCCAAGAGGGCTTCAAGGTGAAATAGGTCCAGCAGGGGCAGCAGGTCTAACAGGACCAAGAGGAGAAAAAGGTGAAGATGGAGCGCCAGGTAGAGATGGTAGAGATGGAGTAGCAGGTCCAGCGGGCCTCGCTGGTAAAGATGGTGCTACAGGAGCCCCAGGACCACAAGGAGAACAAGGTATTCCAGGGCCAGTAAATCTTGAAGATAATTTAAATTCTGATGATAGCACAAGTGCCTTATCAGCTAAGCAGGGGAAGGAACTAGAGAAAAAAAAATTAAATATATCTGATATTGTAGATAATTTAACCACTACTGAGGCTACAAAGGCCTTATCGGCTAATCAGGGGAAGGAACTAGATGAAAAAATAAAAAAAGCATATACGCTTATAAAAACAGATACTAACGATAATATTATAACTAAATGGTCTGGTAAGGGTAGTAATGGCACTAGTGGAGGTAGTGGTGAAAAAAATATTTTTTTAGGCATAGGATCTGGTAATAACGTAGTTAGCTCAGGTAGCAACACAGCTGTTGGTTATGAATCCCTAAAAGATGTCACCTCTGGAAGTAATAACACTTCAGTTGGTGAATCTTCTCTCCTAAAAAATACTACTGGCGAGTATAATACTTCAGTTGGTGTGGGTTCTCTCCAAAGGAATAGTACTGGCTCCAATAATACTTCGGTAGGTTCATATTCTTTAAGTAACATGGTTGGAGGAAGAGATAATATATCTATAGGATATTATGCTGGCGCTAAATATTTATATAATAAGCTGCCGTCCATGGAGCTTACAGAATCAAATAGTTCTATTTTCATAGGGAATAATACTATGTCGTCAGAAGAAAATAAGAGTACTAACGAAATAGTTATAGGGACTAATATGGTAGGAAATGGGAGTAATACTGTAACTATTGGCAATAAGGAGACTAAAAAAACATTTTTAAAAGGTTACGTTATTTTAGAGGATTATTCGCTAGGGGGCTTGAGTGGAATATATTTTGATAGCACCTTTACTAGTGATGATGAGGATAGTGATAGTGATGATGAAGATTCCTATAGTAGTTATAAATTGCGTTCGAGGACTAGTACCTCTCTGAAGATGTCTCTGTCTGCAAAATATAGTATTGTAACACATGATAAATTTTTAGCTACATCAGATAAACGTATCAAGAGTATAAAGGGGGTATCAGATAGAAGAGAAGATTTAAAGAAACTTCTAAATATAGAAATTACAGATTATACCATGATAGACAGTATAGAAAGCGGGGTTATGCCATTTAAAAAGGTAATAGCTCAGCAAGTAGAAAACATACTGCCACAGGTTATAAATATAAATAAAGGTATTATCCCTAATGTATATGAATTAGCTAAATCAGTTAAAACTTCAAATGAAGGAAGTGCTATTACAACAAACAAGGCTCATGATTTTTCTATTGGAGATATTGTTAAGATTATAATAGAAAATGATGGAGATAGATCTGTAAAAGTAAAGAGAGTTATAGATTCAAATACATTTTTAACAGAAGAGGTTTTAGATTCTAAAAATAAGGTTTTCATCTATGGTAAGGAGGTAGACGATTTACGCTCAGTAGATTACGATGGTCTTACCACTTTAAATATTTCAGCTACTCAAGCAGTTTATGATCGTGTTGTGGGCTTAGAAAAAGAAAGTGGCATTATTAAAAAGGAGAATAATGATATCAAGAAAGAAAATATTTTTCTCAAAAAAGAACTTTCTGTTACAAAGGAAAAACTTTCTGCTAATGAAAAAGAAATTTCTGTTACAAAGGAAAAGCTTTCTAGTACTCAAAAGAAATTAGATATTTTAATTAGAGTATTAAGTAAATCAGATGTCCTTAGTAAGGAAAATATCAAAGTTTTGATAAAAGAATAGATATTCATTATATACACTATCGCTTAAAGTATGTAAATAAAAAACGACATATTTTTTTGTTTTTATTATAGGTTTAGACTATTTTCTTATAGCTTCCCAAAGAGCTAAAAAAAGTAGATTTTTTAACAGCATCAGCAGTTGGAAATCACAATTTGTTTTTGGTATACTTTCTGATTTTTACATTGATATTTTTGATCAAATTTGTGGTGTAAAAAACGCTTGAATCTTTTGATTTTATTTTAATCCCAGTTAATTCAAGGCTTTCTAGTACTTTAATTAAGTAAATTATTAATTCAACTCAGGTTTACAATTCTCTGATTTTTATTTTCATAACTTCGTGGCTTATTAGGTCTTTTTTGAAAAGACAGTAAAAAAGCGATGTTTTATAAATATCTTGATATAAGTAGTTTTATTTTTGCAGATAAAAAATTACAATTAGACTTACCGAGTATTAAATGCATATCCAATTAGAAATATTAAAAATATGATATACGAATATCATAATCCTGTGCTGTTAAGTGAAAGTATAATAGGCTTAGATATAAATAGGGATGGTATTTATGTCGATGTCACTTTTGGTGGTGGAGGCCATTCTGCAGAGATATTGAATAACTTGGGTGAAAAAGGAATGTTATTTGCCTTTGATCAAGATAAGGACTCTTTAAAAAATGCCATAGACGATCCTAGATTTATGTTGATAAATCAGAATTTTAAGTATTTAAAAAATTATCTGAAGTTCTATAAAATAACAAAGGTAGATGGCATAATTGCAGATTTGGGAGTTTCTTCACATCAATTAGACACCGAGCACAGAGGTTTTTCCATACGTTATAATGGCGATTTAGATATGAGAATGAACACAGATATGAATCACTCTGCCATGGATATAATAAACACTTATCAAGAGGAAGAGTTATCAGACATATTTAACAAATACGGAGAAATCAAAAATTATAAGGTCATAGCTCAGACTATCTGTGTGGCTAGAAAAAAGAGAAATATTAAGAATATAAGTGACTTAAAAGAGATTTTATCTGTTTTTTATACCGATAGGATGTGGCATAAGTTTTTTGCTAAATTATTTCAAGCAATTCGCATTGAGGTTAATGATGAATTAAATTCTTTAAAAGTTTTGTTAAAAGACAGTCAAGATGTGTTGAATGTAGGAGGTAGATTAGTAGTTATATCGTATCATTCTCTAGAGGATAGGTTAGTAAAGAGGTTTATTAAAAATGGAGTGTTTGAAAGTGAAATAGAAAAAGACATCTATGGAAATACAGCTACTTCTCCTCCATTTAAAGCAGTTAATAAGAGAGTGATAAAACCTTCATATCAAGAGGTTAGTCATAATAACAGATCTAGAAGTGCCAGACTTAGAATAGCGGTTAAGGTATGATTCTAATGAGGAAATATATAGGTGTTATAAAGCAACAAATAGATGAGATAAAAGATTGGAAGTTTATAGTTTTTATTTTTTTCTTTATCATGATTATGATATACTGTTCACACAAAGCTGATGAGAAGGTATATACAATCTCTAAGTTGAAAATGGAATTTCAGAAATTACAATCAGAATCTTTAGAGATCAGTTCTAAGTTGATGCGTGTCAGGCTTGGCACTGAGGTTGAAAAGGCTATAAAAAAATCAGGTTTAAAGCCCATGGAAGGGGCCAAAGAGATAATAGTAAAACCTAGGGATGAATGATATACGAAAGAGCATATCATTAAGGATATATTTAGTATGTATTTTTATAGTATTGTTTTTCGCATCTGTGATTGTAAAACTTTTTATCATAGAGAAAAATTGTGATTTACATGAGAATGATAGAGACAATACCACGAAAATACAGAGAAAAAGAATCGCAGCACTCAGAGGTAATATTTATTCTGGTGATGGGTATCTCTTGGCCACATCTACGTCTAAGTACGATATAAGAATGGATGTCTCTGTTGTAAGGGAGGATTTGTTTAGCCAAAAGGTAAGAGAATTATCAGATTCCTTATCTGCTTTTTTTGGGAAGAATTATAAGTATTACTTAGATAGGTTGCTCAAAGCAAAGAAGGAGAATAACAGATATCTGTTTATAGCTAAAAATATATCTCATAGCGAATTTTTAAGAATTAAAGATTTTCCCATATTCAGGCATGGGAGGTATTCAGGTGGATTTATTTATTCGTGTAAGATCACAAGAGAGAATCCTTTGGGAGATATAGCATCTAGAACTATAGGGCATGTAAATAACAAGATAGGCATAGAGGGGTGGTTTGATTTTATTTTGAGAGGCAAAGATGGTTCCAGGTTAAAACAGAAGATATTTGGAGGAAATTGGAAACCCCTAAACGACGATGATAAAATTGAACCTGATAATGGAGAGGATATACACCTTACTATAAATACTGGGATACAAGATATAGCTCATTATGAATTGTTAAAGAGTTTAAAAAAGTTTAAGGCAGATCATGGTTGTGTGGTGGTCATGGAAGTTAAAACTGGAAATGTTTTAGCTATTTCTAATTTAGGCAAGGATGAGTCATCGGGTTTATATCAAGAGAATAAAAATTATGCTGTATGGGAGAGCGTTGAACCTGGTTCAACTTTTAAATTAGCTTCAGTTATGATAGGCCTAGAAGATGGGACAATGAGTATTAGCGATAAGGTAAATACAGATGGTAAGTTGTCTATATATGGCAATGTTATAGAGGATATGCATTCATGGGGAGTATTGGGTCTACAAGAGATATTTGAGAAATCTTCTAATGTAGGTGTAGCCAAATTAGTGTATGATAAGTATAAAGATAGACCGCTAGATTTTATAAATAGGCTTTATAAGATGAATTTGGGTCAGAAATTAGATTTGAGTATAAAAGGAGAGGGAATTCCTTTGATCCCCACCCCTAAGGGTAGAGAGTGGTCTGCTATCACCTTGGCATGGATGGCCTTTGGTTATGGTATAAGGTTGACTCCTATACACGTATTAGCTTTTTACAATGCTGTCGCTAATGATGGGGTTATGTTAAAACCTAGATTTGTATTAGAGACAAGGGAGAGGGGAATAACTAAAAAGGTCTTTCCAGTGGAGGTTATAAATCCTATTTTATGTTCTAAGTCGACCTTAGATAAGGTGAAAAAGATGTTAGAGGGAGTAGTTTTAAGAGGTACGGCTAAAGAGATATACGATTCCAAATTACCTATGGCAGGCAAGACGGGAACTACACAATTAGAATACTGGAAGGGACGTGAAAAGATGGGATATATAAGTTCTTTTGTAGGATATTTTCCTGCTGATAAACCTTTGTATTCTTGTATTGTAGTTATAAACAAGCCAGATAAAAAGATAAATTATTACGGTAGTACTGTAGCTGCTCCTGTATTCAGAAATATTGCACAAAAAATATTTTCTAGTATTCCATCTGTTTTGGAGGCTGAGGAGTTGGATTTGAATAAACTTAAAGATAAGATAAGGGATAACGACAATCTAAGTTCGCTCAAAAAAAATAAAATTCCAGATATGTATGGTGTTAGCTTGGAGCGAGCTCTGCCAGAGTTAGAAAAAAAAGGATTAAAGGTAAAAGTAAAGGGTATGGGTATTTTGGTAGATCAGCATCCCAAACCAGGCACTTCATTTAAAGAAGGATCAGTTCTCATATTAAAATTCTCTCAAGATATATGAAGTTATTAAAGGAGATATTGCCAGAGAATACATCATTTGAAATTATAGGTTCTCATGAGTGTGAGGTGAAGGATATAATTTTTGACAGCAAAAGTGTATCTACTTCTAGTTTGTTTGTAGCTATTAAGGGAGCGAGAGTAGATGGGCATGATTTTATAGATATTGCTATTAAAAAGGGAGCTACATCTGTATTGTGTGAGGTTCTTCCTGAAAAAATAAATGACAGAATTTGTTATATAAAAGTTGACGATTCGGCTAAGTATATGGGATTATTGGCCAGTAATTTTTATGATAATCCTTCCAAAAAGATAAAGTTAATTGGGGTTACAGGCACTAATGGAAAGACAACTGTAGCGACTTTACTCTATAGGTTGTTTAATCTTTTAGGTAATAAATCTGGTTTGGTGTCTACCATAAGTGTGATAATAGGCGATGAAGAAATAGATTCGGATTATACCACTCCTGATTCTATAAGTATCAATCGTGCTTTGAATAAGATGGTAGAAATAGGTTGTGAGTATTGTTTTATGGAAGTTAGTTCTCATGGAATCAGTCAACAGCGCAATTCTGGTCTGGTGTTCTTCGGAGGGATATTTACCAATATAACTCACGATCATTTAGATTACCACAATACTTTTGGTGAATATATAAGCGTTAAAAAATCTTTTTTCGACAATTTGCCAAAGTCAGCTTTTTCTCTGTCTAATATAGATGATAAAAA
Source organism: Ichthyobacterium seriolicida (assembly GCF_002369955.1). Classification (NCBI taxonomy): domain Bacteria; kingdom Pseudomonadati; phylum Bacteroidota; class Flavobacteriia; order Flavobacteriales; family Ichthyobacteriaceae; genus Ichthyobacterium; species Ichthyobacterium seriolicida. The sequence continues at coordinate 1,601,134 of NZ_AP014564.1, read as the reverse complement.
TGGCACGGTCATGTTACAGAATACTCTTAGTAAGAAGTATTATTTATCTGTGAAAAAACATGCCGATTTTAAAGCTAAAATTCTAGAGAATAGTCTACACGGCTTGATTTTAGAGATAGACAAAAGAGAGGTTCATACCAAGTTAGTCGGTCGCTTTAATGCTTACAATATATTAGCGGTTTATAGTGTGGCTATTATTTTAGGTAAGGATTCTGAAGAAATATTGATAGCCATTAGTGATATAGAGAGCATAAGAGGGAGATTTCAGCACGTTATTTCAGAGACAGGAATATTAGGAATAGTTGATTTTGCTCATACTCCCGATGCTCTTATAAATGTTTTCAAGACGGTAAATGAGATTAAAAGTGATGGGATTAATGTCATTTGCATCGTAGGTTGTGGAGGAAATAGAGATAAAAAAAAGCGTCCTAAAATGGCGAGTATAGCTCATGAATATTCCGATAAAGTTTTCTTGACAAGTGATAATCCTAGGCATGAGGATCCCTTGCAAATAATTTCAGATATGAGAGAAGGTATTGCAGATTCTGATTCAGAAAATGTGTTTATCATACCAGATAGAAAACAAGCCATAGACAGAGCTGTGAGTATGAGCCAGAGAGGTGATATAATTTTGGTACTCGGTAAAGGTCATGAAACTTATCAATATATAGGGGATGTAAAAGAATATCACAATGATTACGAAATACTATTGAATTGCTTTAGAAATTATAAAAAATAATGTTGTATTACCTGTTTAGTTATTTAGATTCAAATTTTGATTTTATTGGCGCTAGGTTGTTTAGTTATACTTCTTTTAGAGTTTCTATGAGTGTGATTTTATCACTTTTGTTCTCTATGTTTTTTGGAGGAAAAATAATAAGGTACATAAAGAGAAAACAGATAGGTGAGACAATCAGAAATTTGGGAATAGAAGGTCAAATTGAAAAAGAAGGCACTCCTACTATGGGAGGTGTAATAATAATCTTATCAACTTTGATTCCGTGTTTTCTATTTGCCGATATTGCAAATGTCTATATAATTCTATTGGTTACAACTACTCTGTGGATGGGATTTATAGGTTTTTTAGATGATTACATAAAGATATTTAAGAAGAATAAAAACGGATTAAATGCCTATTTAAAAATATCTGGGCAAGTAATTTTAGGGTTGATAGTAGGTTTAACTCTTTATTTTCACCAAGATGTAGTCGTTAGGCATAATGAAGATTTAATTTCACAAGCGCAAGAGACTACTCCAGTCAAAGGAAATATCAAGTCTACAAAGACGACCATTCCTTTTTTAAAAAATATTGATTTTGATTATAAATATTTAATAAAGTGGTTAGGTCAAGACTATGAGAAATACACTTGGATAATATTTGTTTTTTGTATAATTTTTATCACCACATCCGTATCTAATGGAGCTAATCTAACAGATGGATTAGACGGTTTAGCCACTGGAATTTCAGCCATAATAGGCGGAGTTTTAGTTGTATTATCTTGGGTTTCTAGCAATGTTATTTACGCTGATTATCTAAATATTATGTACATACCTCATTCTGAAGAGATAGTTGTATTCACTTCTTCATTTGTGGGAGCTCTGGTTGGATTTTTATGGTATAATTCATACCCAGCAAGGGTTTTTATGGGTGATACTGGTAGCTTAATGATAGGTGCTGTTATTGCTGTTATAAGCATATGTATAAGAAAAGAATTGTTAATACCTATTTTGTGTGGTGTTTTCTTGGTTGAAAACTTATCTGTCATATTGCAAGTGGGTTATTTTAAATATACCAGGATAAGGTTTAATGAGGGTAAGCGCTTTTTTAGGATGGCTCCACTGCATCATCACTACCAAAAAAAGGGAATTCATGAAAATCAAGTGGTCATGCGCTTTCTTATTGTGGGAATAATATTGGCTGTACTAACCGTTGTGACTCTGAAGATAAGATAATGAAAGGTTTAATAGTTGTATTGGGAGGGGCTGAGAGTGGTGTAGGAGCTGCTGTATTAGCCAAGAGCAAAGGCTTCGAAGTTTTTTTATCGGATTGCCGTGTGATAAAAGAAAAATATAAACTGATCTTAAATCGTGAAAATATAAGCTTTGAGCAACTCAAACACAGTGAAGAGATCATTTTAAGTGCTGCCGAGATAATCAAGAGTCCTGGAATACCAGATGATATTGATATTTTAAATAAAGCTAGAAATAAGGGGATTAAAATTATCTCAGAAATAGAATTCGCATATAGGTATACAAATGCCCAAATAATAGCCGTTACTGGAAGTAATGGAAAGACTACTACTACTTTATTGATTTATGAAATATTAAAATCAGCTGGATTAAATGTATGTATGGCAGGGAATATAGGAAGCAGTTTTGCTTTAAGAGTAGCAGAGGGTGATTTTGATTTTTATGTTTTAGAGTTGAGTAGTTTCCAATTAGATGGAATAGTAGAATTCAGGCCTGAGATAGCTGTATTGTTAAATATAGTTCCAGATCATTTGGATCGTTATGATTACGATATTGAGAATTATATAAAGTCTAAGTTTAGAATCCTAAAAAATCAAAGCGAGCACGACTATTTTCTATACTACAAAGAAGACGAAATAATTAAAGATTATATGAGATCTATTGAGATAGATGCTAAAACAATTCCCTTTTCTGCCACAGATATTGTAGATGGAGGCATTGGTATTTCCAAGGGTGATATGATTTTCAATTATGGAGAATTGTATTTTAAAATGGCATTGAATAGTATGGCTTTAAAGGGTATTCACAATATTTGTAATTCTATGGCGGCGAGTGTTTGTGCAAAAATCTTAAATGTACAAGACAGATATATAAAGCATACTTTAGAGCATTTTAGTTCAGTTGAGCACAGATTTGAAAGGGTATTGGAAATAAATGGTGTGGAGTATATAAATGATTCTAAAGCTACTAATGTTAATTCTACATTTTTTGCTTTAGAGAATATAAGTAGGCCTATTATTTGGATAGTAGGAGGTCAGGATAAGGGAAATGATTACACCGAGCTTATTCCTTTAGTGAAAAAAAAAGTAAAGGCTATGATATGTTTAGGAGTAGATAATTCTAAAATTATAGATATTTTTAAAAATAAGACAGAGTATATTTTTCAGACTAAATCTATGACTGAAGCAGTTGGGTTAGCTAATGAGATAGCGGTATTGGGAGATACTGTAATACTATCACCCACTTGTGCTAGTTTTGATTTATTTGAAAATTATGAAGATAGAGGCAATAGATTTAAAGAGGCGGTAAAAAATATACAGTGATATCTAGGATAAAAAATATAAGAGGCAATAAAACTCTTTGGAGTGCTATTTTTGCATTAGCCTTATTTTCTTTTTGGCCTAATTATACTACCAGTAGTAATCCAGCTTATCTGTATGGAGATGGGAATACTTCTTTGATTCTTATAAAACATGCTTTTCATCTATTTTTTGGTTTTATCATTATATTTTTAGTACACAGGATAGATTATAATTATTACAAGAGAATATCGGTGATCATGGTTCTTGTAATTATTATTCTACTGACAATAACTCTGTTTTTTGGCACTAGTGTAAATAGTGCGAGTAGATGGATACGAATAGGTGGGGTTAGTTTCCAGACTTCTGCTTTTGCTATATACGTAAGTATGATGTATACGGCTGCTTTTTTATCAAAAAAGAATGGTGTCTATAATAATTTTAAGGAATGTTTATACTTGTTAATACCTTTAGCAGTTATAGTATTATTGGTATTTCCGTCTAATTTGTCTACAGCGATGCTAATATTTATTAGTAATCTCACACTTATGTTAATAGGCAAATTCCCATTTAAATATATGTTTAGAATTATAGGAAGCACTTGTGTTATTGCACTTATATTTTTTTTGATGATAAATGTATTTTCCGATTACGGTCCTGTTCGTGCAAAGACTTGGTCTAATAGAATTAGTTCATTTATCAATGGGGATACAAATGAAACTTATCAATCTAATGGAGCTATGGAAGCTGTTAAGTTAGGTGGATGGTTTGGTATAGGTCCTGGCAAGAGCACTATGAAAAACTTTTTACCTCAGTCTTTTTCAGATTTTATATTTGCTATTATAACAGAAGAATCGGGTTTGGTAGGTGCTATAGTTTTGATACTCTTATACATAGGTATTTTACATAAGTCGGTACAGACAGCTGTAAAAATTAAAGATACTTTTGGGATGCTTTTAGTCATGGGCATGATATTACCTATAATTTTTCAAGCAGTTATACACATCGGTGTAGTAGTTGGAATATTTCCAGTGACGGGTCAACCGCTTCCACTTATGAGCAGTGGAGGTTCGGCTATTTGGGCAACCTGTATTGCTCTGGGAGTTATTTTGGGCGTTAGTAAACATGTTGTAACAAAGAATAAGGTAAAAGAGGTTAATGTCTAATAAGAGTATTCGTTTGCTTTTGAGTGGAGGCGGAACAGGTGGACATATTTATCCTGCCGTATCTATAGCTAATCAGCTAAAAAGTATTAGTCCCGAATCAGATATCTTGTTTGTCGGGTCATATGGAAAAATGGAGATGAAGAAGATCCCTTTAGAAGGGTATGAGATAAAAGGTTTATGGATATCAGGTTTGCAGAGAAAAGATTTTTACAAAAACTTATTGTTGCCTATAAAACTGATGGTATCTGTATTCAGATCTTTTTTTATTCTCAGGAGTTTTGGTCCAGATGTAGTTGTAGGCACAGGGGGATATGCTAGTGGTCCTATTTTATTTGCAGCTTATCTATTGGGAATCCCCACTCTTATACAAGAGCAAAATTCTTATCCAGGCATTACCAATAAGTTTCTAGGAAAAATAGTTTCTTCTATATGTGTGGCTTATAGAAATTTGGATTTATTTTTTCCTAAAGAGAAGATAATTATTACAGGAAACCCTATTAGAAGTGAAATAATAAATACCAATGTCGATAAGTCAAAGGCTTTTGATTATTTCGGTTTGGATAAAAATTTGAAGACCGTTTTAATTTTAGGTGGAAGTTTAGGGGCAAGAGCTATAAATGAAATAATAAGGGATAATTTAAATTGGTTTTCAAAGGAAAATATTCAGCTCATATGGCAAACGGGCAAGTCGTATTTCGAAAATTATAAAGAATACGAGGGTAAAAGTGTTAAGGTTTATAAATTTTTATCCAGAATGGATTTGGCTTATTCTTGTTCAGATATAGTTATAAGTAGGGCTGGGGCTATCACCTTATCGGAGTTGATAGGTGTAAAAAAAGCGAGTATTATAATTCCTTCTCCTAATGTAGCTGAAGATCATCAGACAAAAAATGCAGAGGCCTTATGTCGTGATAAAGCAGCCGTTATGATTAAAGAAAAAGATTTGCAAAAATCTTTTATAACAGAATTAGACGATCTAATTAGCGATAGTGAAAAGATAGAGCAAATAGAAAATAATCTATCTAATATTGCAATCCCTAATTCTGCCAAACGTATTGTAGATGAAATCTTAAAATTGAGTAAAAAATGATTTTTAATAATTTGAAGAATATTTATTTCATAGGAATCGGAGGTGTAGGAATGAGTTCTTTAGCCATGTACTTTCTTCATTTTGGAAAAGAGGTGATGGGCTACGATAGGGTCTCTTCAGATATCACAGATATGTTGATGAACAAAGGAGTCAGGGTTCATTTCCAAGAAGATTTAGAGAGGGTGTATTCGTATAATTTAAACAGAGATAATACTCTTATAGTAATTACTCCAGCCATAATGGATAGTCATAAAGAGCTGATTTATTTCAAAAATGAAGGTTTCAAAATTATAAAGAGGGCTGAGGTTTTAGGGGAAATATCCAGAAACACAACATGTATGGCCATAGCTGGAACTCATGGCAAGACCACTACATCTGCAATTTTGGGTCATATAATGGAGTACAACAAAATGCCTAATACTTCGTTTATAGGAGGTATAACTGAAAATTACAATTCAAATTTGATACTTAGAGGTGATAAGTACAGTGTTGTGGAGGCAGATGAGTTCGATCGTTCTTTTTTGAGATTACATCCTAAGTATATCTGTGTCACATCTATGGATGCTGACCATTTGGATATTTATGGAGACAAAAAAGGATTTGAGCTTAGTTTTAGAGAATTCGCTGATAAGGTTTCAGATAAAAAAAACGTTTTGATTAGAGAGGGCTTGCCTTTGGAAGGTAGTACTTATGGTGTGAATGATTTTTCAAATTTTAGGGCTTATAATGTCTGCATAAAAGATGGGAGTTATATTTTCGATGTAGACTTAGAAGGAGAAGTATTCGAGGGTATGATATCTAATTTGCCAGGCATTCACAATATAGAAAATTCTTTGGCTGCAATTATCATGGCGTATAAGCAAGGGATCTCGTTAAATAATATTTCTGAAGCTCTAGAGGTATTTAGAGGTATTAAAAGAAGATTTTCCTATCATATAAAAAATGAAAATTTAACCTATATAGATGATTACGCTCATCATCCTAAAGAGTTAGAAGAGACTATAAATACTGTTAGGCATTTGTATCCTAAAAAGAAAGTTTTGGGTGTTTTTCAACCTCATCTATTTAGCAGGACAAGAGATTTTGCAGATGGTTTTGGCGAGAGCTTATCTAGATTAGACCAGATCATATTATTGGATATATATCCTGCTAGAGAATTACCTATAGAGGGGATAGATTCAAGCTGGCTGTTGAATAAGGTTCGAATCAAAGACAAAAAAGTCTTAAAAAAAGAAGAGTTAATTCCAGAATTAAAAAATAGGGATTTTGATGTTCTATTGACTTTGGGTGCTGGAGCAGATATAGGAGAAATGGTACCTCTGATAAAGAGAGAGATGTCTGTATGAAAAAATATTATATAGAAATAATATTGATCATTACTATGGTTGTAATATCTATTGTTTCCTTAATAAATTTTAATTACACAGGCAGTGATAGATTTATAGTCAGTATAGACAGACATGATCAGAGTTGTTCGTCGATTAATTCTGAAATAGAGAGTGATATCAATAAAAAGTATGAGTTTTTCAAAAAAGGAGATATAGATATAATAAAGCTAGAGAAATATTTAAAAGATGAGTATCCTGCTATAGAGAATGTATCTGTATATCGCAAGGTTAAAGATGATGTGTATATAGACATAAAAAATGCGACTCCTACAATGCGAGTATTTGAAAGAGATAGTAGTTACTACGTAGATAAGTCAGGTAAAAAAATGTCTTTATATAGCAATTGTGTTAAGGCTGTTCCTGTAATTTTTGGAAGTGTAAACAAGAGTAACATAGATGAAGTTAATAAGTTAATTGCTGTGATAAAAAATGACAGTGTTTTAAAGTATTATATAAATTCTATTAGAATAAATGAAAAAGGAGTATTTACTTTGTACCCTTGTGTGGGTAAGTATGTAATAAGGCTAGGACATTTAAATGATTTAGATGAAAAATTTTTCAAACTCAACACATTGTATAGATATCTCTTGAAAGATTTGGAAGAAAATAAGTATATTAGTATAGACCTGAGATTTGATCATCAGGTAGTTTGCACTAAGAGAATATAATCCCTTAATATTATAATTACATAAGAAAATGATAGCTGGTTTAGACATAGGTAGCAGTCATATAATAGCGATGGTTGGGGACTTAGATGCGCAGGGTAAATTAAATGTACTCGGTGTAGGTAAGAGCGATAGTATTGGTATAGTCAAGGGGGAGATTAAAAATATTACTAAGGCTAAGGACTCTATACTAAAGGCAATTAGTATTGCAGAGAAGAATTCTAATAAATGTATTACAGGTGTGGTTGTAGGCATATCTGGAAACTACATAGATAGCATACATAGGACTCATCATATAATTAGGAATGATGGGGATAGTCTAATAAACGATTACGATTTAAAATTATTAAAAGATCAAGTTTATAATGTACATCCTAAAAATGTCAGTTATATAATAGGTATTATACCTCAGGAGTACAGGATAGATAATGAAGAGGGTGTTTTAGATCCTATAGGAGCTCCTTGCAGCAAGTTAGAAGCTGATTTTAAGGTAATAACTGCCGATAAGAAACCTTATGATATGCTTGTAAGATGTATTAAAGAGACGGGCTTGAATCTTATTGAAGTTGTTTTTGCTCCTATATTCTCTTCTAGTGTTGTTTTATCGGAAAAAGAAAAAAAAGATGGGGTGGTTTTTGTAGATATGGGGGGGGGTATAACTAATTTTTTATTGTTTAATGGAGATGTAAGAGATATTGCTATAGTTCCCTTTGGGGGAAAAGTTATCACCTCAGATATAAAAAAGAGGTTTAATCTAACTGAGGAAGTAGCAGAAAACTTAAAAATAACGGAGGGATCCGTTGATTTTTTTTTAGAAAAAAAAGAGAGTTTTTTATCTGTAAAAATGCAGAGAGGTCCCGATAGATCTATTTCAAAAAGGAATCTGTCTAAGACCATATACTCTAGAATAAGAGAGATATTTGAAATAGCGATGAGTTATGGTGTTTTTAACGAAAATTATAATATTGTTTTCGTAGGTGGGGGAGCTAATACCGAGGGGGTAAGAAATATAGTTAAAGAGGTTACTGGTTTGTATTGTAGTATTGGAGGGTATAGAGAGTTTTTGTCTAAAAGTAATGATATATCTTTGGTTACATGTGTGGGCTTGACACTTGAAGCTATAAAATTATGTAGTAGTACTGATTGCGAAAAGGTTAAAGAAATAGATGAGAAAAAATTGCACATCAAAAACAAAAAGAATTACAGAAATAATTATGATGGAATAGTTGAAAAAATTAATAAATGGTTTAATTATTTGGTAGGCGGTTATGAAAATTCTAAATATTAGTTTGGAAGAGTGTTATGAATAGTGATGAGTTTAGAAATAATATTTCTATTCCATTTAATTTGCCCAAGCATGGTTCTTCGGATATAAAAGTCATTGGTATTGGTGGATGTGGAGGAAATGCTGTCAACTATATGTTGAAAAACGGTATAGACGGTGCTGATTTAATCATCTGTAATACGGACAAACAAGCTCTCAATAGCAGTCCTGTAAGAAACAAAATACAATTGGGCGTTTCTCTGACCGAGGGTAGGGGATCGGGAGGAGATCCTGAAATAGGAAGGAAGTCTGTGGAGGAATCAATTAGCGAGATAAAAAAAGTATTAGAGACTAAAACTAAAATGTTATTTCTCACCTCTGGTATGGGCGGAGGTACTGGGACTGGAGCCAGTCCTATTATAGCTAAATTAGCTAGAGAGATGAATATACTAACCGTAGCTGTTATTACTCTTCCCTTTAAGAGGGAGGGCAAGTTAAGGTCGAAAATAGCGAGAATAGGTTTAGAAGAAATAAGGAAGAATGTAGATTCTCTAATCATAATAAATAATGAGAAACTAAATAAGGTGTATGGTGATTTAAGTATAGTGGAGGCCTATGAAAAATCGGATGAGGTTTTATGTAAAGGGGTCAAAAGTGTAGTTGAGATAGTCTCTAGAAATTTAAAGGTCAATGTAGATTTAAACGATGTCACGAGTGTACTAAAAGATAGTGGAACCGCTGTAATGGGAATAGGAATTGCAAGTGGAGAAAACAGGGTAGAGGAAGCTATAAATACCGCTTTAGATTTTCCTTTGTTAGAGTATAAAAGTATCTTGGGAGCCAAGAAAATATTACTAAAAATAGTCTGGGAGAATGATGCTCCAACATCTAAAGAGATAGATTATATATCTGCTCATATTCAAAATGAAGCTGGAGGTGATGCGTATATTTGTGAAGGTGTTGGAACAGTTGAAGGTATGGGAGAAAATATCCAAATAACAATTATTGCCACGGGATTTGGCATAGGTTTACAAGATAAACATTTAGGATTTGATGTTGATTCCACATCTTTTTTCCATAGAGGGGATGATGCTATCTCTCTCAGTCAAGAGGCACATATATTAAAGATCAATAAGACGAAGATTAATCATATAAAATCTTTTAACAAGAGGATGAGCAATGATGAAATAAAAAAGTTGGAAGATGAACCAGCCTATAAAAGGCTTGAAAGGGATAATTATAATTTCTTTAGGAAAGATACAAAATAACACGCAATCGAAAGCACTGTTTGTAACAGTGCTTGATAAGTAATAAAATTAAAAATAACTTAGATTTTTTTCATTAATTCGTCATTATATAACGATACAATTTATGCAGTACAATACCAGTAAAAACCAATTAATAATTCCAGAGTACGGAAGGCACATACAAGACATGATACACTATGCAGTAAGTGTAGAGGACAGATCAGAGAGAAATAAGGTATCGTTATACATAATAGATGTTATGGGCAATTTATCTCCACATTTTAGAGATGTTAAAGAGTTTCAGCACAAGTTGTGGGTACAATTATTTTTGATGTCTAATTTTGAGTTAGACGTAGATTGTCCTTTTGATTCTGTGTGTAAGAATAGTAAGTTAGAGATTTCTCCTAGAAGGTTGAAATACCCTGTTGAGCTGAAGAAATATAGGTATTACGGTATGAATTTGCGTTATTGTATAGACATCGTAGTTAGTTGTGATGTTCAAGATAAAGATAATTTAATCATTGCCATAGCCAATAATATGAAAAAGTCATATATAAATTGGAATGAAGATGTGGTCGATGACAGTGTCATCTTAGAACATTTGTATGAATTGTCTAATGGTAATATAGATGTGAGGAATAGGGATATAGAATTAGATTATTATAAAAGAGGGGGAACATCTAATAATTCACAGTATAAGACTAAGTATAAACCTAAGGTTAAATCAAAGTAGATGTATTCTTTTAAGGTAGAGGGTGGACACCAGTTATCTGGTGAAATACATCCACAAGGTTCTAAAAATGAGGCGCTTCAGGTTTTAAGTGCTGTTTTAATGACCTCTGAAGAGGTAACCATAGACAATATACCTTGTATTGAGGACGTAAATAACTTTATAGATATTTTATCGAATCTCAATGTTAAGGTCACTAAAAATGGGAGTAATAATTACTCATTTAGGGCAGATGACATAGATATGAGTTATCTAAGGTCTGAGGGATATAGACATAAGGGTGCTTCTTTGCGAGGTTCTGTAATGATTCTGGGAGCTCTCTTGGGTAGATATGGAGAATCTTGTCTGTATAGTCCTGGAGGCGATAAGATAGGCAGGAGAAAATTAGATACTCATATAGAGGGATTTAAGAAGTTAGGAGCTGTTTTTCAATACGAGAGGGAAAAGAAGTTATACACTGTACATGCCAAAAAATTAAAGGGAGATTATATACTATTAGATGAAGCTTCTGTCACTGGAACGGCAAATGTAATAATGGCAGCTGTTTTTGCCCAAGGCACTACTGTTGTATACAATGCTGCTTGTGAGCCATATATACAGCAATTGTGTAAAATGCTCAATTCCATGGGGGCTAATATAAGTGGAATAGGATCTAATATGATAACTGTTGTAGGTGTAGATAAGCTCCATGGTTGTGAACACAAAATTTCACCTGATATAATAGAGGTTGGTAGTTGGATAGGTTTAGCTGCTGTAACTAGATCAGAGATTACCATAAAAAATACAGGATGGGAAAATCTAGGTATAATCCCAGATGTATTTAAAAAGATGGGAATAAGTTTTCATAGGCGAGATGATGACATTTATATTCCACAAAACGATTCTTATAAAATTGAAAGATATATAGATAATTCTATATTTACAATTTCTGATGCCCCTTGGCCAGGGTTTACTCCCGATTTACTAAGTATTATAATAGTTGTAGCTACTCAGGCAAACGGTAACGTCCTAGTTCATCAAAAGATGTATGAGAGTCGTTTGTTTTTTGTAGATAAACTAATAGATATGGGAGCTCAAATTATTTTATGTGATCCACATAGGGCAACGGTAATGGGTTTAAATCATAAATATAGTTTAGTGGGTATAGAAATGAGCTCTCCAGATATTAGGGCTGGAGCTTCCCTTTTAATAGCTGCTTTATCGGCTAAAGGCACCAGTGTTATACACAATGTCAGTCAGATAGATAGGGGGTATGAAAATATAGATGGCAGACTAAATTCTCTAGGGGCTAAGATAGTTAGGATAAAACACGATTAAATAGTTTATAGTTTATCTCAAATTTTGAGGTGTTTTTTTAAATAGTTTTATGAATATTCATTATAACATATGACAGATATATACAGAGATATAAGACCTTTTTTTGATTCTGAAATTCCAGATGTAATAAATGAAATTTCTAGTCATCCTTCATTTAGGGCTTTGGTGAGATATATTTATCCCATTTATGAAGATGAAGATAAGCTTAATGATTTTTTAGGGACTATTAAAACTTCTGATGATTTTATAAGTAAGATAACCTATGTAGGGTTAAAAAAAGTATTAGACAAAGCTGCAGAGAAGATAACCTATTTCGGCTTGGAAAATGTAAAAAAGGACACTTCTTATCTATATATTTCTAATCATAGGGATATATTATTAGATGCAGTCATTTTGAATTTCTATCTAATAGAGAACAATTACGACACATCTAGAATAGCTATAGGAGATAACCTGATAAAGAAACCCCTTATAAAGACATTAGCTAGACTCAATAAAAATTTTTTTGTAAATAGGTCTAGTTCATCTCCTAGAGAGCATTTAGCTAATTCTATGAAGTTATCTTCATATATAAAACAGAGCATTTTTGAGGAAAATATATCTATTTGGATAGCTCAAAAAGGTGGTAGGGCGAAAACGGGACATGATATAACTAATCCTGCTGTATTAAAAATGATTTCTATGAGTAGAGAAAAAGGTCAGGGTATAGTGGATTATTTTCAGTCATTGAAATTGGTCCCTACATCTATTTCATATGAATATGATCCTACAGATAGTCTTAAAATTCCAGAATTATTAGCAAAAGAAAATGAGCAAGAGTATAAAAAACATAGAAATGAAGATATACAGAATGTTGCTAAGGGTCTTTTTGGCCAAAAAAAGAATATATCCTTATCTATAAATAAGCCTCTTTATGAAGAATTAGAATTTGTCAGAGGTATAAAGAGTGAAAATGATAAATATAAGGCTATAGCTAGTATTATAGATAAGGAAGTAATAAAGTCTTATAAGCTATGGCCTACAAACTATATAGCTGCAGATATTATAAATAATACAGACGTGTATACCAATTTCTATACGGAAGATGAAAGAAAGTTATTTGAAAAACGCATCGATATTAGCTCTGCTTTGTTCAAAAATAAAGAGAAGGAAGTAAGACAAAACTTATTAAAAATGTATTCTAACCCTGTATTTAGTTACATAAATATCAGTGATGATGATCTGTAAGTTTTTCTTGAGTGTTAAATAATTTTTAATACCTCATCTACGTAATAATAGACATTTCCTCCTGGAATTGCACCTTCTTTTGTTTTGTTCTTTTTTTTGCCCAATCTACAGATTATGATGTTTTTAGAAGGGATGCAAATTACTACCTGTCCCAGGTGTCCTATCATCGAGTAAAAAATTGGATTGTATTGATAATCTGTCCAAAGAGAGTATCCATATATAGCGGGTTTGTTTTTAAAAGCTTTGTAATTTGGGGTTATCATTTTTGATACAAAGGTGGAGTCTATTAATTGGTTTCCATTCCAATTGCCTTTTTGCATAAGAAGTCTTCCAAGTTTAGCAAAATCTCTTGCGTTAGAGTGCACGCAGCAAAAGCCTTTTTCCATTCCCTTTGGATCGTCTTTAGACCATAGGGCATTACTTCTCATTCCCATAGGTTTCCAGAACTTGAGCGATAAATATTCTGATAAGGATTGTTTTGTAGTTCTCATAATGATAATACTCAATAATTGAGTTACTCCCGAGAGGTATTCGTGTTCTTTTCCAGATTCCTTGTTGAAATTGATACTGAGTATTAGTTTTTCTAGGTTGTTTCCATAATAAGCTTTTGCCATATTACTAAAGGGACTATGGTAATCTTCTACCCAAGAGTATCCCGCTGTCATAGCTGACAGATCTCTTATAGTAGTTTTTTCTGCATGGTCATCACCTATAAATTCAGGCAGAAAATCCGTAATAGGCTGATCTAAACTTTTTATAAAGCCGTCTTGAATGGCTGCACCCAATAAGAGTGTAACCATTGTCTTTGCCATAGAAAAAGAGTTTGTTAAACTATTTTGGTTATAATTATCGAAGTATAATTCCTTGATTATTTTACTGTCTTTAATTATTAAAAAGGCTGTGGTTTCAGATTTTTTTAATTCTTCTTTTAAGGAGTTTGAGAGCTCTATTTGATTGTATTTTTCATCCTTTTCCCATGGCTGAATCTCTGAAGTTTCAATGACATTATATGGAAAGTCTACTCCATCATCAATATTAGAACTCTTCTCTCCTTTTAGGTAGGTCAATCTCACACCGTTAAAGAGGTAAGTATTATCAGTCACAAATATAACTATTACAATAGCGCTTAGTAGTGTTACAAATACTGCTACTCCTTTTAGGAAAATATTTTTTTTCATCTCAAAAAGTATCGTTTATAATTACAAGGGTAAAATTAGTTCATTTTACTAGTGCCAAATGCAAATATTTGTAGTTTGCCTTTAAAATAAAATGCAAGCAGCTAGTATAACTTTTATATATTCGCGGCGTTTTTCTGCGATATGGCACAAGACAATTACGATAAAACCCGTTTGAGATCAGCTTACACTTATGTCGTGATAAGTGTTTCACTAGTTCTTTTGACTTTGAGTATTTTGGGTTTTTTAGTTTTGAATTCTAAATTTTTATCAGATCACATCAAAGAGAATTTGAAATTGTCTATCTTTTTTAAAGAAGATGTAAATAGCTTAGAGCTAAAAAAAATCGAAAAGAGTCTTAGGTTAAGAGAGTATATAAAATCTGTAGACTATATAAGTAAAGATAGGGCTGGGCAGATATTAAAGAGAGATTTAGGAGAGGATTTTATAGATTTTATAGGTTATAATCCTCTTTCGGAGTCTATGGATATAAAACTAAAGTCTTACTATGTTGATCCTGATAATATCAAAAAACTAGAAGATGAATTAATAGATAATCCTATTGTTTTGGATGTGTCTTACGACAGCTATCTGGTTAAAAGAATAGTCAATAACATAAACAAAGTAAGTATGTATCTCATTATAATATCCTCCATATTTATACTAATATCCATTATACTTATCAATAATTCTATTCGTTTAGCTCTCTATTCCAAGAGATTTCTCATAAAGACTATGCAATTGGTAGGAGCCACAGAGTGGTTTATATCTAAACCATTTTTGCTCAAGAGCATCAGTATAGGTATTACTAGTAGTGTTATTTCATCAGCACTATTTTTTTCTGGTTTGTATTATGTAGATAAGGTATTTCCAAATATTATAACAGATAATATGATGACCTTTGTCATTCTTGTATTGGGAATATTTATAAGTGGGATTGTAATTTTGTTGCTTAGTACTTTTATAATGCTAAGGCGCTTGTTACACATCTCAGCACAACAAATGCATTATTAAAATATTATGAATTCTATTTTTGGAAAGAAAAATTACCTATTTATGTTTGCTAGTATAGCATTATTGGTAATTGGTTTTGTCTTGCTATCTGGAGGGGAGGCTTCAGATCCTTATTCTTTTAGTGAAGATATCTTTAATACTAGGAGATTGATAGTTTCGCCGTTTTTTTTGATTTCTGGTTTTTCTATGTTAGTCTATTCTATTATGCTAAAACCTTAATTAATGGGGATAATAGAGTTAATCATATTGGCAATAGTACAAGGGTTGACAGAATTTTTGCCTATATCGTCTAGTGGTCACCTAGAATTAGTTAAAGTTGTTTTGGGATACGATATATCTTCAAAAGACAGTTTACTTTTGACCGTGGTCCTACATTTAGCGACTGTTTTTAGCACTTTAGTTGTATTTAAAAAAGAAATCAAAGATATTTTTTCAGGACTTTTTACTACCAAATGGAATATTCATGCTGATTTTTCTTTGAAAATACTTTTGTCTATTATTCCTTCGACTTGTGTTGGGTTATTTCTGCTCGATGAAATAGAAAAACTGTTTAATGGGAACACTATATTTATAGGATCCATGTTAATATTAAATGGAATTATTTTACTTGTTTTAAACAAAGAACAATATTCATCTAAGCTAATTTCTTTTTTAGATTCATTTTTTATAGGTGTGGCACAGGCCATAGCCATATTACCTGGAATATCCAGATCTGGTTTGACTATTTCAACTGCTGTTGTCCTTGGAAATAACAAGAGAGAATCTGCTAAGTTTTCATTTTTGATGGTGATACCTTTAGTGTTAGCAAAGGGCATAAAGGATATTTCTAGTGGGCAAATGAGTTTTTTAGAGATAAGTAACATAGATTTAGCTATAGCATTTATTGTGTCTTTTTTAACTGGGATTATAGCGTGTAGGTCGATGATAAAATTAGTTGAGAAGAGTAATATTAAATATTTTTCTCTGTATTGTTTCTCAATAGGAACGGTTGTTGTAGTACATGATATTTTATAGATATATATTTCATATAAAATAACATTTTTTAGAAAAAAAATAATGGTTAAGTTTCACAATTTTATAAAATAACATTTTTTAGAAAAAAAAATAATGGTTAAGTTTCACAATTTTAGTGCAGGTCCTGGTATTTTAAATAGAGAAGTTTTAAAACAATTATCAGAATCAGTTTATAACGATAGAGAATTATCTATTGCTGAGATATCTCATAGAGGTAGCAAGTTTGTAGATGTAATGGAAAGGGCCAGGGGTTTGGTCAAAGAGTTATTGGATGTTCCAGAAGGTTATTCAGTATTGTTTTTGCAAGGGGGGGCTAGCATGCAATTCCTCATGGCTCCTGTTAATTTATTACATAAAAATAAGAGAGCAGGATATATAAATACAGGTGTTTGGTCTAAAAAAGCCATAGCAGAGGCAAAAAACGTAGGTGATGTAACTGTTGTGGCTGATTCGTCGGATAAGAATTTTAATTATATACCAAAAGAATATACTGTCCCAAATGATTTAGCGTATTTGCACTATACTTCTAATAATACAATTTTTGGAACTCAATTTAAGAGACATCCAGAGTCTGATGTGTTTTTAGTTAGCGATATGTCATCAGATATATTTAGTAGGGAAATAGATGTATCAAAACACGGACTTATATATGCAGGAGCTCAAAAAAATATAGGTCCTGCAGGTGTTACATTAGTAATAGTAAAGGATGAACTCTTAGGAGATACTGGCAGGGCTATACCTAATATTTTAAATTATAGAAAACATATAGATGCTGGGAGTATGTTAAATACTCCTTCTGTGTTAGCTGTATATACGGTCATGCTCACTCTGGAGTGGTTCAAGAGAGAGGGAGGGGTAAAAGTATTTGAACATACAAGCGAAGAAAAAGCAAATTTGTTATACGATGAAATAGATAGAAATCCACTTTTTGTGGGGAATGCCATGAGAGAGGATCGTTCACTTATGAATGTTACATTTATATTGAAAGATAAGTCAGTAGAGAGTAAATTTGTTCAACTCTGTAAGGAGGCTAATATAGTTGGTATAAATGGACACAGATTAGTGGGAGGGTATAGAGCATCTATATACAATGCTATGACTATTGACAGTGTAAATGTATTAGTCGAGATAATGCGAGATTTAGAAAAAAAATGTTAAAAATATAATAATATGGTAAAAGTTTTAGCTAATGATGGTATTTCTTCAGTAGGTGAGAAGAAGTTAAGAGAAAGTGGGTTTGATATTATAACTCAAAGCGTAAAACAAGATGATTTAATAGACTTTATCAATAAGGAAGAAATATCTGTTTTATTAGTTAGAAGCTCTACAAAAGTTAAGAGAGATATTATAGATAATTGTAAATCTATAAAACTTATAGGAAGAGGTGGGGTAGGTATGGATAACATAGATGTAGATTACGCAAGGGACAAGGGTATAAGAGTTATAAATACTCCTTTGGCTTCGTCTAATTCTGTAGCTGAATTAGTTTTTTCTCATATTTTTTCTATGGTTAGAAATTTACATCAGTCTAATAGAGATATGCCATTAGAGGGGGATACTCATTTTAAATCACTTAAAAAGCGATATGCCTCTGGCATAGAGTTGAGAGGGAAAACCATAGGTGTTATAGGAGTAGGGAGAATTGGAATAGGGGTTGTTAAGATAGCTGTTGGGATAGGTATGAATGTAATAACCCATGATAAAAATGTAGATGAAATATCTTTTGATATGGATTTTTTCGATGGGAGGAAATTACCTTTCAAAATAAAGACATCGACAAAGGATGAGGTTTTAAAGAATTCGGATTTTATCACTTTACATGTTCCAGCTGATGAAAAAAACAGGTCGTTGATAGGTTCTAAGGAGATTTCTATGATGAAAAAAGGAAGTGGAATAGTAAATGCGTCTAGGGGTGGAACTATAGATGAAAAGGCTTTATTAAAGGCTATAGAGGAAGATCATATCAGCTTTGCTGGATTAGATGTTTTTGAAAATGAACCCACTCCAGACATAAAGGTATTGATGAATCCAAAAATATCATTAAGTCCTCATATAGGAGCATCTACCTTAGAGGCTCAAGACAGGATAGGTGAGGAATTAGCAGATGAGATTATAAATATGTTCAAAAAGGATCTACATATAAAGTGTTAGATATAGCTAGAAACTTATATGATATAATAAATTCTGTTCCAGATTATGTTAAACTGGTGGTTGTCTCTAAGAAGAGATCAATAAGAGATATAGAGGAGGTTTATAATGCTAAGCATCGTGATTTTGGGGAGAATAGAGTCAGAGATTTATGTGATAAATATCAAGAGCTTCCAAAAGATATAAGATGGCATATGATTGGACATTTACAAGTGAATAAGGTTAAATACATAGCTCCTTTTGTGGAGCTTATTCACTCTGTGGATAGTTTGAAATTACTCAAGGAAATAAATAAAAGAGCTATACAGAATAATAGAAAAATAAATTGTCTGTTACAGTTAAACATATCTAAGGAAGTTGACAAATATGGTTTTTCAGAGAGTGATTTAAAAGATTTTTTCTTTTCAGAGGATATAGGCCAATTGAGTAATGTGAATATTTTAGGGCTCATGGGTATGGCTACTAATACAAAAGATATAGAACAGATATCTAAAGAGTTTGTTTCTTTGAATAGTTTATTTCAGACTTTTAAAAAGGATTTTGGCTTAAAAATCATATCTATGGGTATGAGCAATGATTACTCTATAGCTATTGAAAATGGAAGCAATATGATTAGGGTAGGAAGGTCTATTTTCGAATCTTAGAGTTATATATAAAAAAAATGGATAAAATACTTATTGTAGACATAGGTTCTCAATACACACAGCTCATAGCTAGGCGTGTGAGGGAGTTAAACATATATTGTGAAATTCATCCTTATAACAATTTGCCAGGTGATATTGACAGTTGGAAAGCTGTTATTTTATCTGGCAGTCCTTTTTCTGTTAATGATGAAAATTCTCCTCATATAGATTTGTCTCATATAAAGGGTCGACAACCTATTTTGGCTATATGTTTTGGAGCTCAGTATTTGGCAAAATGTTTTGGAGGTAATGTCAGCAGTTCAGATAAAAGAGAATACGGAAGAGCTAATCTGACTTATGTAGATAGTAATTCACCTCTTTTTGAAGGTATATCTAATGGGGCACAAGTGTGGATGAGCCACGGTGATACTATTTTAGAATTGCCTAGAAACTCTAAAATTATAGCCAGTACAGAATCGGTAGAGATAGCTGCTTACCAAGTCATAGATGAGTGTTGTTTTGGGATTCAGTTTCATCCTGAAGTGTACCACACTAGTGATGGTGCTAAGTTGCTCAGAAATTTTTTAATCGATATAGTAGGATCTAAAGCTAATTGGACTGCCGACTCATTTGTGCAGAGAACTGTTACAGAATTAAAGGAGAAAATAAAAGATGACAAAGTAGTTTTAGGTCTTTCGGGAGGTGTAGATTCTACTGTTACAGCAATGCTTTTACAAAGAGCTATAGGAGATAGGTTGTACTGTATTTTTGTAGATAATGGCTTGTTGAGAAAGAATGAATTTGAAGAGGTTTTGGAGCAGTATGAGAATATGGGCTTAAATATAAAGGGAGTAGATGCTAAAAACATATTTTTGTCTGCTTTATCTGGGAAGTCAGATCCAGAGGAGAAGAGAAAGATAATAGGTAGGGTCTTCATAGAGGTGTTTGACAGAGAAGCCAAAGAGATAGAAGATGTAAAATGGCTTGCTCAAGGCACTATTTATCCCGATGTGATAGAGTCTATATCTGTAAATGGCCCTTCGGCTACTATAAAATCTCATCACAATGTAGGGGGGTTACCCGATTATATGAAACTGAAAATAGTAGAACCGTTAAAAACTCTTTTTAAAGATGAGGTGCGTGGTGTAGGGGAGATGATGAATATAGATAAGGGTCTTTTGGGGAGACATCCTTTTCCGGGTCCTGGCTTAGCGATCAGGATTTTAGGAGACATCACAGAAGAAAAGGTAGATATAGTTCAAAGAGCTGATAAGATATTTATAGATCATCTAAAAAAGAGTGGTCTTTACGATAAAATATGGCAAGCTGGGGTGATATTACTTCCAGTTAAATCTGTAGGAGTTATGGGAGATGAGCGCACATATGAAAGAGTTATTTCTATCAGAGCTGTTGAATCATTAGACGGCATGACAGCAGATTGGGTCCATTTGCCTTATGATGTTTTGGCCAAAGTATCTAATGAAATAATAAATAATATAAGTGGTGTAAATAGGGTTGTATACGATATAAGTTCTAAACCCCCAGCTACTATAGAGTGGGAATAGAGTATTATGAAATATTTTTTGTGTTGTCTTTTACTTTTCATTAGATTTTTTTCTTTTTCTCAAGAATTAAATTTTAATGTAATGGTAAATAGTGATAGGGTACAAGAGACCGATAAGGATATATATGTCACTATGACAAACTCTATACAAGATTTCTTTAATAATACTATTTGGACTGGCAAGACATATAAATCACAAGAAAAAATAAATTGCAGTGTAATAATTGCTATAAATCAAAGGGGTTCTTCAGGTTATTTTAATGCTTCTTTGCAGATATTTTCTAACAGACCTGTTCATGACGGTTCTTATATCACGCCTGTATTTTCTTTTCACGATAAAGAATTTGACTTTGAATACATAGAGTTCCAGTCTATTGATTTTCAAAAGGATAGTTATATTTCCAATTTATCTTCTGTCTTAGCTTTTTATGCTTATTCTGTAATAGGTTTGGATAAAGATTGTTTTTCTCCTTTGGGGGGAACCGAAGAATTCATGATTGCAAGAGATATAGCTATAATGGCTAGAAATAACGGATATAGAGGATGGGATTCTACACAGAGAAGAAATAGATACAGTGTTATCAAGGAATTATTAGACAATAGAAATAAAGATTTTAGATTGGCTTTTTATGATTATCACATAAATGGATTAGATATCATGTCTACGGATTTGGAAAAGGGCAAGGTTAATATTCTAAAATCTTTAGATGTTTTTAAGAAGTTCAGAGAGTTATTTCTCATTCAAACGCTCATAGAACCTAAGGTAGATGAAATAATAAATATATATGATCAATATACTACTGAGCAACAGAAAAATATGGCCAAAGAAATTCTAACGGACATCACCTCCTTCAAAAGTGATAGTTGGAATAATTAAGCATTCTATATGTTAAAACACATATCGGTAAAAAATTACGCTCTTATAGAGAACTTAGAGATAGATATACCATCTGGATTTACTACAATAACAGGAGAAACAGGGGCTGGTAAGTCTATACTTTTGGGGGCTATAGGTTTAGCATTGGGCAATAGAGCAGATTTGAAATCCTTAAAAAATGCAGATCAGAAATGTGTAATAGAAGTACAGTTCTACATAAAAGATTATAAGCTGAAGGAATTTTTTGAAAGTCATGATTTAGATTACGAAGACAATACCATTTTAAGAAGAGAAATTTTACCATCGGGCAAGTCTCGTTCTTTCATAAATGACGTGCCAAGTTCCTTGAGTGTTATCAATAAGTTGGGAGAGAAATTATTAGATATACATTCTCAACATCAAACATTAAAGTTAAAAGATTCAGATTTTCAGATGAAACTTTTAGATTCAGTCGCAGGTAATACTGAGATATTAATCGATTATAAAAATAAGTTACGAGAATTTAAAAGAGAAAAAAAGGAATTTGAGAGCCTCAAATTAAAAAGAGATTCTCTACTTAATGAATTTAATTATAACTCCTTTTTATTACAGGAATTGCAAAGTGTAAAGCTGATAGAAAATGAGCAGGAAGACAAGGAGTTAGAGTTAGAAAAATTAACTCATGTGGAGGATATAAAAAATAGCCTTCAGTATTCTATAAAAGCTATAGATGATGATGAAATAGGTATTTCTAATGTTTTGAACAATGTGAGAAATAGTATTAGTAATATATCTAAAATATCTGATGAGTACAATATTATATATGAGAGGATAAATAGCATATATCTGGAGTTAGATGACGTGTATACAGAGATGTGTTCTCTAGTGGAAGATGTAGAATATGAACCGCATAGACTTGAAGAGGTAAATAGTCGTTTAAAGGTGATATATGATTTAGAAAAGAAACACTCTGTTGGAAGTGTACAAGAGTTATTGGATATAAAATCTGAATTAGAGAAAAAAGTTAATACGACTGAAAATTTAGATCAACTCATACGAGAAAAAGAACTTTTTATAGATTCTTTAGAAGGAGACATTAGAAATATAGCTTCAGCGATATCTAAAAATAGGGAGCGTGTAATACCTAAAATAGAGAGTGATATTCTCAAAGTAATAGAGAGATTAGGAATGCCTAGTTCTTTCATTTCTCTGAGATTATCTCATTTGAATGAGTTTAGAGAAAACGGTGTGAATGATATAGAGTACTTATTTTCTCACGGTGGGGAATCTGATTTACATCCTCTAAATAAAATTGCTTCAGGGGGTGAATTATCTCGTATCATGATAGCTATAAAGAGTATAATGTCTAGGTATGACAGTATGCCAACGATTATTTTTGATGAGATAGACACTGGAATATCTGGAAATATAGCCGATAAGATGGGAGATGTTATGATAGATTTAGGTCGCAATATACAAGTTATAAGCATTACTCATTTGCCACAGATAGCTGCAAAGGGTCAGTATCAATTAAAAGTTTATAAGGAAAATATAGGAGGTAAGATAGAGACTAGGATACGATTACTCTCAAGTACAGAGAGGGTAACTGAAATAGCTGAAATAATCAGTGGAAATAAAATTTCTGAGGCTGCTATACAACAGGCTAGGCAGTTATTGGGCGTAGATTGAATTTGTTCTTTAATCTGATTACGAATTAATAAAAACATTTTAAAAGCTTGAAATAACTTTAATTTAGGCTTAATTTTTATGGGCAATCCTAAACATATCGAACGGAAGCAGATAAAATGATCCCAAGACTGCTAGCAAAATATCTGATGTTTTAAAATATTTAAACACAACTTTTTTACAGTCCGATAACACATATTCAAGTGATTTTATCAATCGAACTCAGGTTCAAAGGATTTACCTATTCTACATAGAGCATATTTTCCAAAACGCAAACACAGTTATGTAGTAGTGTACGATCAAATCAGGAATTCGAGCAGATATGTAGTATGGAAGGATAAAAAGACGTTTTCTAAATGATATGAAATCAATATACAATTCCCCTACAAAACAATCAGCTGAGGCCAGCCCTAAATGACTTTGCAAAGACATGGGAATCCAAGTATTCCTATGCTGTTAAAAGCTGGCGAGATAACTGGGAGGAATTATCTGCTTTTTATGAATTTCCCGTATAAATCAGGAAAATTATTTACACGACCAACTTGATTGAAAACCTCAATGGAAAAATCAGAAAGTATACCAAAAACAAATTGTCATTCCCAACTGCTGCTGCTGTTATGAAATCTACTTTTTTAGCTCTGAGGGGGGCTACAAAAAAAATGGTCCAAACCCATACCAAATTGGGGAATAATTTTGAATCAATTTTTAACTATTTTTGACAAAAGAGTTCGACTATGAATAAAAACAAAAAAAATATGTCATTTTTTATTCGCACACTTTAATGGATAGTGTCATTAAAAAACCGCCTCGTTTAATTAATGAGACGGCTTCGTTAAATAATAACAATAATTATTATTCAGATGTAATGTCTATTTTTTTTTAGGATACTTACTCTTATCAGTATCAGAGCTACTATGAGGCATTCCTGAATCTTGAAACGTTGAATTCATATACGCAACATTAGAGATATCCCATTTGCTTAAATCTTGATTAAAAGATGTAGCATGGTAAAACATATAGCCCATATTAGTAACCTTATAAACATTCCAACTACCTATATCTTTATTGAAAGCTTTAGCTTTTGCAAACATCGATGCCATATTAGTAACATTAGAGACGTTCCAGTTATTTAAGTCTTGATTAAAAGCTGTAGCGCCCAAAAACATCGATGCCATATTAGCAACATTAGAAACATTCCAACTACCTATATCTTTATTGAAAGCTGTAGCGCCCAAAAACATCGATGCCATATTGGTAACCTTAGAAACATTCCAACTACCTATATCTTTATTGAAAGCTATAGCTTCAAAAAACATCGATGCCATATTGGTAACCTTAGAAACATTCCAACTACCTATATCTTTATTGAAAGCTATAGCTTCAAAAAACATCGATGCCATATTGGTAACCTTAGAAACATTCCAACTACCTATATCTTTATTGAAAGCTTTAGCGCCATAAAACATCGATTCCATATTAGTAACCTTAGACACATCCCATTTGCTTATATCTTTATTGAAAGCTTTAGCTTCAAAAAAACATCGATTCCATATTAGTAACATTAGAGACGTTCCAGTTATTTAACCCGCATTATTCATAGTCATACTAAAATAGATTAGACGTGATATTTTTTCCTTAACTTTTTTACTAATCGAAGAGAACTCATCTTCTTTGTCGTTTTTTTGCACCTTTTTTTAGGATGACAATGCTCTTTTTTAGTGTTTTTACATGGTTTTTTAACGACAAGGCGTAACTATCCCAAGGTCGTTCATTTCACAAATAAACAACCGTTACTGGGTAATAATTTCCCGAAATAAACCCTTGTAAACAAAAGATTTAGATAGCTGATAATAGATTCGCCTTTTGGTAATTTTAATCGTTGCTCCTACCTTGAGAAGATAGGTTCTAATCGAACTGATTAACCATTTTTTTGCTACTTCAAATCTTGTTTTCTTTATCTTCTGTTTCAGTAATAAAAACATTTCATAGGCAAGACTACTCATCATAAGTCGAAAAAAATTAGCAAGAAAACTATGATTTGACAAACGATCAGAAAAACACATATTTTTAACTTCTTTTATTCTATTTTCACTTGAATCACCTCTTTTCACATAAAAGTCAAAGTAAATTTCTCTAGCATCCTTTTGGGGAAGATTACTAGAAAAATACCTTATGTTCATCCCTAATCCTGTACTCTCAACTTTAGAATAGCACTGTTGAGGCTTGTGCCAACTCTTGGCTTTGTACGTAAAACTCATAAAATGTTGGTGCTTCTCTCCCTGATCTAAATACATTTTTTTTACAGCATTTTTTGACCAAGATACCTTTCTTTTTAAAACTTCATTGCTCGCTATGCCTGTCACATATAGTAAATCAAAATCATCTACTAATTGGTAAAAAGGAGCGCAACTAAAGCCGCTATCACTTCTAATAATTATTTCCATCTCTGGGTGACTCTCACGTATTTTGATAATTATTCGCTTTAAAATACTCACATACCATTTATTAGAATGACTATTTCCTGGGCGGAGTACAGGAAGGATAATCTGTCCTGTTTTTCCATCATGAAAAAATAGTTCATTGTACATGAATTGACTATAATAACCGTTAAACATTGACAATTGTTGACTGCCATGAGTTGGATCATCAGTTGAATCTACGTCAATAACTATTCTCTTACGATCAGATAAACTTGAAACATATTTGTATAACCACGCATCACAAAACTTAAAAACAGCTTGTTTGTCAAAGCTATTCTCAAATCTTGATATAGTAGGTTGAGAAGCCAAATCACCTTGAAGAACATCTTTGAATAAAGGATCGTTATGTAAATGATTAACATCATTGGCGTCTTCATAGCCTAACATGATCATATAAACCCTTTGTTTTAACTGTTGCTTTCTGGTATAAGTAATAAATCTAGAGTCTCGAGTATCAGGCAAAAGTTTACTGTAATAATGAATCAATCTATGATCTCTTTCTAGTTTTTCAAGCATGATTAAAGATCCATCAGAGCTAATTTCTGATGATGAAAAAGTTAACTCAACAGAAGTTTTCCCTCTATAAAATAATGTGTTTTTATTCCTCATTTTTGGGCTATATTAAAGTATGTTTCTTTGGACTTTAATGCCTTAAAATTAACACTTTATGCGCAATATTTAAAGGGTAACTATGAATAATCTGGGTTAAGTCTTGATTAAAAGTTGCGGCTTTAAAGAACATCATTGACATATTAGTAACATTAGAGACATTCCAGTTATTTAAGTCTTGATTAAAAGCTGCCGCTTTATAGAACATCATTGACATATTCGTAACCTTAGATACATCCCATTTGCTTATATTTTCACTGTTGAAAGCTTTAGCTTCAAAAAACATTCTTGACATATCCGTAACCTCTTCTAAATTAGGTGCTTTTACAGGTAAAGTTACTAACTTGGTACATCGTTCAAAACATCCACAGTAATCCTTAAATTTCAGTTCACCCCAATCTAATATATCTAATATTTTATCCTTGCTATTTGTAACTTTTCCGAAGTTAAAACCTTCTATTTGCCCTATAATAGTTATAGTCTTATCACCCCCTGTTGTATATGTATGACTTGCATTAGGGTCATTATGAGAAGTAACATGTTGCTTTTCTGTATCATCTCCCCAGTCTACATAGAAATTGTAAACTCCTCCCTGATATATAGGTAATACTATTCTGTCATTTAGACGAACATACCATTTTGAGATAAATTTCTTTGAACTGTTATCGGTAAACTTGCCTAAAAGATAGACTCCGTTATCGTATTTGTTTCAGCTTCTCCTTCTCCAGTAGTAACTAAATTATCTACAGTGTTTGTAGAGTTTTGTACTGCCTCAGGCAGCGTATTTATTTTTTCTACTACAGACACCGTTATCGTATAAGTTTTAGCTTCTCCTTTTTCGGTAATAATTGTAAAAGATACAGGGTTGGAAAAATCTTTAATTGTACTAGGGTTAGGTTCTATTTTTTTACCTACAAACTCTATTGTAGGAACTAACTTGGTTATTAATCCTTTTTTATCAGCAGGTAAAACAACAGATATCTTAGTAGAATCTGCAGGATCAATATTAATGCTTATATCTTCCTTATTCAACCCCTCATTCTTAGCAGAATCAAAGTTTAAACTGAAAGAAAGTGAAGACTCAATGTCTGAACCATTTTCTGCTTCTTTTGTACAAGAATTAAAGGAGATAATTTGAAAAATAAGTACAGAAAACAGTAAAATTTTTGACTTCATAGTATTTAAAATAATCAACTAAAAGCCTATTTTAAAGGTAAACACACACAATATTCAAGCTTTCCAGTCTCAGTTAAAAATCTGCTAAACTATTAGTTTTTTAAAGGTCAAAAGAAAATATTACATAAGGTTCAAGACAACTTAACCTAGATTATTCATAGTCGTATAAATTTTTCGGATAGAATCTATCGCTTTATCCAGTATTTATAAGTAGTCATTGATGAACTCAGAGTTATAAATGGTATATTTTTATTCCTCATTTTTGGGCTATATCTGAAGTGGTTATTTTTGGTTGAAACCCTTTAAAAATAACGCTTTATATTCAAATTGAAATACAAACCATGAATAATCCAGGTTAAATATAAGTACTGCTGCTCCACTAACGGCTACTATCACTTTAAAAGAAGAACTTGGTGAAAATGTTTATTTAGGAAATACTAAATTAGATACTAATGCTCTTTCTTTTGATCATGTTATTACAACTAGATTAGTTCATAGTGAACTAAAAGATGGTGTTAGTAAGACTTTTAAAATCTCTAAAAAAGAAGGCGATAAGGTTATTGATGAAAAATCATTTAAAGTGATGTTTATTCACGGAGCTGCATCAACTGCATCAAGAGATTGTCTTATAGCTACTACTGGAACTGGAAGTGATAAAAAAGCTACCGGATTAGGGTTTATACAAAATACTACTGCTGATCAAGCTAATAGTAAAATTAAAGATGCTGCTACGGCTGAAGCTCCAGCAACCTATCCTAAGGTTACTGATACTCAAGCCACTAATGACGGCTCTGATAATACAAAATATATTTTACTAACTATGACTAAAGGCACTCAATTAGCTGACGAGAGCATATCAAACTTTAAATTTAAAGCTGATAAAGTTGCTCTCCCAAATGGAGCTTATTTTGACATAACTGATGCCGTTGCAACGGGTGACGCTGCAAATTTCCCAGCAACAGACCCAACAACTGAGTTTACTGTTTCAGCTACTGGCAAAGGAATATCCTTTAAAGTAGTAGCTCAGGATGGAACATCAGTTAAATTCTACAGATTAGAATTCAAGGAGAGTTAATTTTATAATTTATCTTCCTTTGCAAAAGCCCCAATATTGGGGCTTTTGTGTTTTATAAGACTATCTCAAAGAATTATATTTTAGTGTGTTTTATATTTAAAATACTTCACAGAAAAAAACTCTCAATTAAAATAATACTACTAATTTAGCGCTTTAGTTTTTAGTCAAT
The DNA here is from genome assembly GCF_002369955.1 of Ichthyobacterium seriolicida. Taxonomy (NCBI): domain Bacteria; kingdom Pseudomonadati; phylum Bacteroidota; class Flavobacteriia; order Flavobacteriales; family Ichthyobacteriaceae; genus Ichthyobacterium; species Ichthyobacterium seriolicida. Next base: position 1,572,182 of record NZ_AP014564.1, on the reverse strand, counting down.
GGCTTACTCATATATTTAGGTCATTGACATTTATTTTTTAACAATATTATATATGAAAACAAACAAAATATTTAAAAACATTTTATCATTACTGACTCTTGGTCTTGTGGTTTTTTCTTGTAATAAACCAAACGCTGAAACAGAAGTAGCAAATATTGAAAGCGTTGTCTTTACAAAGGCTAAAAATAGTACCCCAGCAACAAATCCTACTGCTGCTACTGCAGCTTATAAAGCTCTCTTTATAACAAAGACACCTGCTCCTGCATATGCTGCATTAGAGGCCCAACTTAAAGCAAATATTGAAGCAGATGGGTACTATCAAAGTGACTGTGCCTTTTAATACTAAGTTAAATATAATTACTGCTGCTCCACTAACGGCTACTATCACTTTAAAAGAAAAACTTGGTGAAAATGTTTATTTAGGAAAAGATAAATTAGATGCTAATGCTCTTTCTTTTGATCATGTTATTACAACTAAATTAGTTCATAGTGAACTAAAAAATGGTGTTAGTAAGACTTTTAAAATCTCTAAAAAAGAAGGCGATAAGGTTATTGATGAAAAATCATTTAAAGTGATGTTTATTCACGGAGCTGCATCAAGAGATTGTCTTATAGCTACTACTAGTTCTGGCTCTACTAAAACAGCTACTGGGCTTGGGTTTATAAAAGGTTCTGCTAGCGCTGCTAATGAGAAAATTAAAGATGCTGCTACGGCTGAAGCTCCAGCAACCTATCCTAAGGTTACTGACACTACTGGAACTAATGACGGTTCTGCTGCTGATAAACCTATTTTACTAACTATGACCAAAAATACTGAATTAGCTGACGAAACTATATCAAGTTTTAAATTTAAAGCTGATAAAGTTACTCTTCCAAATGGAGCTTATTTTGATACAACTGATGCTGTTGAAACGAGTAAGGCTACAGATTTCCCAGCAACAGACCCAACAACTGAATTTACTGTTTCAGCTACTGGCAAAGGAATATCCTTTAAAGTGGTAGCTCAGGATGGAACATCAGTTAAATTCTACAGATTAGAATTTAAAAACTCCTAGTTTTATAAACTACTTTTTTTTGCAAAACCTCCAATATTGGAGCTTTTGTGTTTTATAAGACTATCTCAAAGAATTATATTTTGGTGTGTTTTATATTTAAAACACTTCACAGAAAAAAAACCTCAATTAAAATAATACTACTAATTTAGCGCTTTAGTTTTTAGTCAATGGCTTACTCATATATTTAGGTCATTGACATTTATTTTTTAACAATATTATATATGAAAACAAACAAAATATTTAAAAACATTTTATCATTACTGACTCTTGGTTTTGTGGTTTTTTCTTGTAATAAACAAAACTCTGAAACTCCTAAAACAGAAGAAGAAGTAGTACAAAAAGCAATTGCAAATATTGAAAGCATTGTATTTACAAAAGCTAAAAATAGCACTCCAGAAACATCCCCTAATGATGCTACCGCAGCTTATAAAGCTCTCTTTATAACAAAGACACCTGCTCCTGCATATGCTGCATTAGAGGCCCAACTTAAAGCAAATATTGAAGCAGATGGTACTATCAAAGTGACTGTGCCTTTTAATACTAAGTTAAATATAAGTACTGCTGCACCACTAACGGCTACTATCACTTTAAAAGAAAAACTTGGTGAAAATGTTTATTTAGGAAATAATAAAAAATTATATGCTGATTCTCTTTCTTTTGATCATGTTATTACAACTCAATTAGTTCATGCTGAATTGATAAAAAAAGGCGGTGTTAGCCAAACTTTTAAAATCTCTAAAAAAGAAGGCGATAAGGTTATTGATGAAAAATCATTTAAAGTGGTCTTCGTTCATGATACTCCTTCAACAAATTCAGTTTTAGCTACTAGTAGTTCTGGCTCTACTAAAACAGCTACTGGGCTTGGGTTTATAAAAGGTTCTGCTAGCGCTGCTAATGAGAAAATTAAAGATGCTGCTACGGCTGAAGCTCCAGCAACCTATCCTAAGGTTACTGACACTACTGGAACTAATGACGGTTCTGCTGCTGATAAACCTATTTTACTAACTATGACCAAAAATACTGAATTAGCTGACGAAACTATATCAAGTTTTAAATTTAAAGCTGATAAAGTTACTCTTCCAAATGGGGCTTATTTTGATACAACTGATGCTGTTGAAACGAGTAAGGCTACAGATTTCCCAGCAACAGACCCAACAACTGAATTTACTGTTTCAGCTAAGGATAAAGGAATATCCTTTAAAGTTATAGCTCAGGATGGAACATCAGTTAAATTCTACAGATTAGAATTCAAAGAATAGTTAGTTTTTTTAAAGTTAAAGATCATTTTCTATAGAAGCCGCCTCATTACTAAAACGAGGCGGCTTTTTAATTTTTATAAGACTATCTCAAAGAATTATATTTTGGTGTGTTTTATATTTAAAACACTTCACAGAAAAAAAACCTCAATTAAAATAATACTACTAATTTAGCGCTTTAGTTTTTAGTCAATGGCTTACTCATATATTTAGGTCATTGACATTTATTTTTTAACAATATTATAATATGAAAACAAACAAAATATTTAAAAACATTTTATCATTACTGACTTTTGGTTTTGTGGTTTTTTCTTGTAATAAACCAAACGCTGAAACAGAAGTAGCAAATATTGAAAGCGTTGTCTTTACAAAGGCTAAAAATAGTACCCCAGCAATAAATCCTACTGATGCTACTGCAGCTTATAAAGCTCTCTTTATAACAAAGACACCTGCTCCTGCATATGCTGCATTAGAGGCCCAACTTAAAGCAAATATTGAAGCAGATGGTACTATCAAAGTGACTGTGCCTTTTAATACTAAGTTAAATATAAGTACTGCTGCTCCACTAACGGCTACTATCACTTTAAAAGAAAAACTTGGTGAAAATGTTTATTTAGGAAAGGATAAATTAGATGCTAATGCTCATTCTTTTGATCATGTTATTACAACTAAATTAGTTCATAGTGAACTAAAAAATGGTGTTAGTAAGACTTTTAAAATCTCTAAAAAAGAAGGCGATAAGGTTATTGATGAAAAATCATTTAAAGTGGTATTTATTCATGATGAAAATCCTTCTAATGTTTCTGCTTTAGCTCTTGATACTGCTGGCAGTAAAGTTACTGGGCTTGGGTTTATAACAGCGACAGGCTCAGGTGCAATTAATGAGAAGATTAATAGTGGTACCGCTGCAACCCCAGTAAATCCTACGAAAGAGAGCACCAGCGGTGGTGCTGGAACTAAAGCTTCTCCGTATGCACTTACTATGACTGCTGCTTCATCTGGAGGGCAAGAGTTAGTATCAGGCACTAGTATTTCTAGTAACAATACTACCATTAAATTCAAAGTAGATGTTTTAAAACTTCCAGAGGGTGCTTTTATAGATGCAACTACGACGGAGTTTAATAATGATGCCGATCATCCTGTAACAAATCCTACAATCTCTACTGGGTTTACTCCAACAGATAATAATAAAGGCATACAGTTTAGAGTAGTGGCTCAGGATGGAACATCAGCTACTTACTATAAGTTGACATTTAAGAATTCTTAATAAGATTTTTTTAACACCTTTTTCAATCCCCTGGCTCAAAGTTGGGGGATTTTTTTATGCTTTGTTTCTAAGGCTGTGTGAAAAATAAAAAACTTATCAATTAAAACAATACTACTAATTTAGCGCTTTAGTTTTTAGTCAATGGCTTACTCATATATTTAGGTCATTGACATTTATTTTTTAACAATATTATAATATGAAAACAAACAAAATATTTAAAAACATTTTATCATTACTGACTCTTGGTCTTGTGGTTTTTTCTTGTAATAAACCAAACGCTGAAACAGAAGTAGCAAATATTGAAAGCGTTGTCTTTACAAAGGCTAAAAATAGTACCCCAGCAACAAATCCTACTGATGCTACTGCAGCTTATAAAGCTCTCTTTATAACAAAGACACCTGCTCCTGCATATGCTGCATTAGAGGCCCAATTTAAAGCAAATATTGAAGCAGATGGTACTATCAAAGTGACTGTGCCTTTTAATACTAAGTTAAATATAATTACTGCTGCTCCACTAACGGCTACTATCACTTTAAAAGAAAAACTTGGTGAAAATGTTTATTTAGGAAAAGATAAATTAGATGCTAATGCTCTTTCTTTTGATCATGTTATTACAACTAAATTAGTTCATAGTGAACTAAAAAATGGTGTTAGTCATACTTTTAAAATCTCTAAAAAAGAAGGCGATAAGGTTATTGATGAAAAATCATTTAAAGTGATGTTTATTCACGGAGCTGCATCAAGAGATTGTCTTATAGCTACTACTGGAACTGGAAGTGATAAAAAAGCTACTGGATTAGGGTTTATACAAAATACTACCGCTAATGCTGCTAATGAGAAAATTAAAGATGCTGCTACGGATGAAGCTCCAGCAACCTATCCTAAGGTTACTGATACTCAAGCCACTAATGACGGCTCTGATAATACAAAACCTATTTTACTAACTATGACCAAAAATGCTGAATTAGCTGACGAGGGCATATCAAGCTTTAAATTTAAAGCTGATAAAGTTACTCTTCCAAATGGAGCTTATTTTGATACAACTGATGCTGTTGAAACGAGTAAGGCTACAGATTTCCCAGCAACAGACCCAACAACTGAATTTACTGTTTCAGCTAAGGATAAAGGAATATCCTTTAAAGTTATAGCTCAGGATGGAACATCAGTTAAATTCTACAGATTAGAATTCAAGGAGAGTTAATTTTATAATTTATCTTCCTTTGCAAAAGCCCCAATTTTGGGGCTTTTGTGTTTTATAAGACTATCTCAAAGAATTATATTTTGGTGTGTTTTATATTTAAAAGACTTCACAGAAAAAAAACCTCAATTAAAATAAAGCTACTAATTTAGCGCTTTAGTTTTTAGTCAATGGCTTACTCATATATTTAGGTCATTGACATTTATTTTTTAACAATATTATATATGAAAACAAACAAAATATTTAAAAACATTTTATCATTACTGACTCTTGGTCTTGTGGTTTTTTCTTGTAATAAACCAAACGCTGAAACAGAAGTAGCAAATATTGAAAGCGTTGTCTTTACAAAGGCTAAAAATAGTACCCCAGCAACAAACCCTACTGATGCTACTTCAGCTTATAAAGCTCTCTTTATAACAAAGACACCTGCTCCTGCATATGCTGCATTAGAGGCCCAACTTAAAGCAAATATTGAAGCAGATGGTACTATCAAAGTGACTGTGCCTTTTAATACTAAGTTAAATATAAGTACTGCTGCTCCACTAACGGCTACTATCACTTTAAAAGAAAAACTTGGTGAAAATGTTTATTTAGGAAAGGATAAATTAGATGCTAATGCTCATTCTTTTGATCATGTTATTACAACTAAATTAGTTCATAGTGAACTAAAAAATGGTGTTAGTCATACTTTTAAAATCTCTAAAAAAGAAGGCGATAAGGTTATTGATGAAAAATCATTTAAAGTGATGTTTATTCACGGAGCTGCATCAAGAGATTGTCTTATAGCTACTACTGGAACTGGAAGTGATAAAAAAGCTACTGGGCTTGGGTTTATAAAAAATGCTACAGCTGATCAAGCTAATGGGAAAATTAAAAATGCTGCTACGACTGAAGCTCCAGCAACTTACCCTAAGGTTACTGACACCACTGGAACTAATGACGGCTCTGATAATACAAAACCTATTTTACTAACTATGACTAAAGGCACTCAATTAGCTGACGAGAGCATATCAAACTTTAAATTTAAAGCTGATAAAGTTGCTCTTCCAAATGGGGCTTATTTTGATACAACTGATGCTGTTGCAACGAGTAGCGCTGCAGATTTCCCAGCAACAGACCCAACAACTGAATTTACTGTTTCAGCTACTGGCAAAGGAATATCCTTTAAAGTGGTAGCTCAGGATGGAACATCAGTTAAATTCTATAAATTAGAATTCAAGGATGCTTAGTTTTATAAACTACATTTTTTTGCAAAAGCCCCAATATTGGGGCTTTTGTGTTTTATAAGACTATCTCAAAGAACTATAGTCTGGAATTTCTTCCAAAAAATTGTACTCTTTACTATCGTTATTTATAAATGCTGAATAGTGTTTTTTTCCATTAGTAATTATCAAGTACTCCACTCCTATCCCCGCAGCGTATAAAGAGGCTTGATCAAAAGTCTTTTGTGTTATTAAAGTATCTGGAGATTTGCATTCTACTATAACCATTGGTTTCATATTAGTATTGTAAACTATTATATCTGCCCTTTTTTTGAGATATCCTATTTTTAAAGCACTCTCCACAGCCATGAATACAGCGGGATAACCCTTGTCTATCAGATACCTTATAATATGTTGTCTCACCCATTCTTCAGGAGTAAGTAAAACGTATTTTTTTCTGATTATATCAAATATAAATAGCTTTTTTTCAATAGCTTCGCGCAGCTTAAACCTGTATTCAGGAAAATTTAATTTTATCATAATTGCATTTAAAATATGAAACTCGCTGATGAAATAATAGCAAATATTAGAGAAAAAAAATATCATCCTATATATCTGCTATCTGGTGAGGAAAAATATTACATAGATAAAATATCCGATCTCATACAAAGAGAAGTATTATCCGAAGGTGAAAAGTTATTCAATCAGTCCCTACTGTATGGAAAAGAAATAGATACTGAAACAATTATCTTAGAATCAAAAAGGTATCCCATAAATGCAAAATATAGAGTTGTAATAATCAAAGAAGCTCAACATATAATCGACAAAGATATAAAGTTATTAAACGGATATATAAAATCACCTAACCCCAATACCATATTAGTCCTTTGCTATGAAAAACAACTAAAAAAAACAATATCCAAATATTTTGATCAAAACACAATAGTGTTTACAAGTGGTAAAATGTACGAATATCAAATCCCTATTTGGATAAAAAAACAAGTGACTAGCAAAAATTATACTATATCTGATAAAGCCGCACACCTAATGTCTGATTACTTAGGAACAGATTTGGTTAAGATAAACAACGAATTAGAAAAACTGACCATACTAATCCCCAAAGGGTCTGAAATAACAACAGAGATAATAGAAAAATATATAGGCATCAGTAAAAGCTATAATACCTTTGAACTAAATAAAGCCATATCTAAAAAGGATGTATTTACAGCAAATAGAATCATAAACTTCTTTGGAGAAAATTCAAAAAAGAATCCCATAATTCTGACAATATCTTCCCTATATACCTTTTTCACTAATTTGCTAATCTATCTGAGCTTAGACGATAAATCTCCAACTAATGCATCAAAACACATAAAAATACCTCCGAGTTTTATAACAGAATATCAAGACGCTTCTAATTTTTACAGTGTCAAACAAATAATAAGAATAATATCCTTTCTAAGAGAAGCTGATGGCAAATCCAAAGGCATAGGCGTAAGCACTACATCAGATAAGGAAATACTAAAAGAACTTATCTTTAAAATAATGCATATTTAATTCCTCATTATATCAACTTATTTTTGACTAAATATTCGGCTATTTGAACAGTATTTGTAGCAGCTCCTTTTCTTAGATTATCTGAAACTATCCATAAATTAAGAGCTTTCTCCCTAGAATGATCTCTTCTGATACGCCCCACAAAAACATTGTCATTATCATTTGCACAAATAGGCATAGGGTATTTATTATTCAATATATCATCTTGTACAATCACACCGTTTGTGTCTTTTAAAAGAGCTGTTAATTCGTCTATATCAAAATCATTTTCAAACTCTATATTTATACTTTCAGAATGGCCTCCTGTTACAGGTATACGTACAGCGGTAGCCGTTAGATTTATAGTGTCATCACCTAAAATTTTCTTTGTCTCCCTTATCAATTTCATCTCCTCTTTGGTATAAGCATTGTCTTCGAAATCATCACAATGAGGAATTACATTTCTATATATTTGATGTGGATAAACTTTTTCTGAATTAAAATTAGACTTTTCTTCATCTTCCAATTGAGAAATACCTCTGATCCCAGTACCTGTAACTGACTGATATGTAGAGATTACAACCCTTTTGATTCGATATTTTTGGTGAAGTGGATTTAAAACCATAACCATCTGTATGGTAGAACAATTAGGATTAGATATTATCTTATCCTCTCTTGATAATTCACTTGCATTTATCTCTGGAACTATTAATTTTTTGGTAGGATCTCTTCTCCAAGCAGAAGAATTATCTATTACTGTAGTTCCTATTTCTGAGAATTTTGGAGCCCAAATTAAAGAGAGATCTCCACCAGCCGAAAAAATAGCTATATCAGGCCTTAGGTGCAAAGCCTCTTCTATATCAATTACTTTTGTAGGTTTTCCCTTAAAATAAAACTCCTTTCCAAGAGACTTTTTAGAAGCTACTAAAAACAACTCCTCTAGGGGAAAATCCCTCTCTTGTAAGAGTTTAAATATTATTCGTCCTACAAGGCCTGTAGCCCCTACTATTACAAGTTTCATCTTAGGATTTTTAAAAAAATAAACAAGCGAATTTACTACATTCGCTAGAAATTATTTCATAATTTATGAGGATATTAAAAGTGCTTTTATACCCTTTATCTAAGTTATATGACCTAATAACATTTATCAGAAATAAACTCTACGATAATGAAATATTTAAATCCTTCAATTTCGAAAATCCTATTGTCATATGTATTGGAAATTTAAATGTTGGAGGAAGTGGAAAAACTCCCCACATAGAGTATTTGATAAATATCTTAAAAGATGATTTCAAAATAGCTGTACTCAGCAGAGGATACAAGAGAAAAAGCAAAGGCTTTGTAATAGCAGATAAATATTCCACTGTTGATGATATAGGCGATGAACCACTTCAATTATATAAAAAAAACAAAAACATTACAGTCGCTGTAGATGCCAATAGGGTAAGAGGTATAAAATACCTCAAAAAGGCTTTTGAAAAATTAGATATAGTCTTACTAGACGATGCCTTTCAACACAGAGCCATAAGAGCTAATTTGAATATACTACTAACAGATTATAGCAAAAATTATAAAAAAGACTATCTAATGCCTCTAGGATTATTGAGAGAAAATGCTAAAGGAGCTGACAGGGCTGATATTATAATAGTCAGCAAATGCCCAATTGATATCTCTAAAAAGGAAAAACTAGATATAAGCAAAGAGCTGAATATTAAAAGAGATCAACGTATTTATTTTTCTAGCATAATATATTCTGAATTTATATACAACAGATTGAGCAATAAAAAAATAGAAAGTCTTAAAAATCAAGAGATCACCTTGGTAACTGGTATAGCTAATCCTAATCCATTAGAAGAATTTCTAAAAGAAAAAAAAATTAATTTTATGCACCTGAATTACAGAGATCATCACAACTTCACAAAAAGGGATCTAGAGGTGATGAGGGAAAAACAAAATACAATTCTCACTACAGAAAAGGATTATATGAGACTATTAGAATTACCTATTCAAGAAATGGATATTTGGTACATCCCCATAAAAGTCAATCTATCGGAAAATGATCAAAATAACTTTAACAGAGAAGTATTTAAGTATATAAATTATATTAACTAGTCTGTCTTATACTTTTTTTGATTTAAAAAATAAATTGTGCAAAATGATTGAAAACAATAACTACACATTATTTTCCTGGTCTAAACAAAAAGGATTAAATCCAATAAAAATAGACAGAGCAGAAGGTGTTTACATATATGACTCCAATGGAAATAAAATAATAGATTTTTCATCTCAATTAATCGGTGTAAATATAGGCCATGGAAATAAGAGAATAACTGATGCTATAGTCAATCAAATGCAAAAAGTATCTTATGTCAATCCTGGATTTATGACGGATCCCAGAGAGAAACTAGGAAAAAAATTGTTTGAAATAACCCCTGGCAATCTCACCAAGAGCTTTTTTACATTAGGCGGCACGGAATCCATAGAAAATGCTATCAAAATAGCTAGAGTCTATACTGGAAGACATAAAATAATCACGCATTATAGATCTTATCACGGTTCTACTTACGGCTCTATATCTGCCAGTGGAGATCCTAGAAAATTTGCAGTTGATAGTCAATCTATGCCAAACGTATTACACGTAGAGAACCCTTACGCGTACCGATGTCCTTGGAACACTTCCTCTATTGAAGAATGTGGAGAAATGGCCTTAAAACATTTGAATAGAGTCATAGAATTTGAAAATCCTAACAGCATAGCAGCATTATTATTTGAAGGGGAATCAGGTTCTTCAGGATGTATCAAATATCCTCCTTTTTATTGGAAAGGTTTAAGAGAGATAGCCGACAAATACGGAATACTTTTAATAGATGACGAAGTTATGAGTGGATTTGGAAGAACTGGTAAGATGTTCGCTATAGATCATCACAATACCACACCTGATATCATGTGCTTAGCTAAAGGATTAACATCTGGGTATTTACCTCTAGGAGCTGTAGTAGTAACAGATAAAATAGCCGATTATTTTGATGATATCTCCCTGCCCTTGGGTCTTACCTATTCCTCACACGCTGTGTCTTGTGCTGCCGCTCTGGAAAATATATCTATAATAGAGGAAAATAATTTGGTGGAAAACGCAAGTGTCATGGGAAGATACATAGAAGAAAAAGTCAAGGAATTGGCAGAGAAACATCCATCTATAGGAGACTTTAGAAATACTGGATTATTGGGTTGTATAGAATTGGTTAAAAACAGAAAAACAAAAGAACCTACTACACCTTGGAATGCATCTCCACTGGAGATGAAAGTAAACAATCTAATGGTAGATAAGATGAAAAAGTTGAATATGTTTACCATAATCAGATGGAATTTTATATTCATAGCTCCTCCTCTTTGTATTTCTAAGACAGAAGTAGATGAAGGAATAGATATACTTTCGCAGATAATTTCAATAGCAGATAAATACTATACAGAATAAAAAATGCCTTCTTGGGCAAGTCTCGTTTTAAAAATAAAAATCACTAAATAATTATGGACTTAAACATAACTAAACCCATTTGTTTTTTCGACTTAGAAACGACAGGAACTAATATTTCTAAAGACAGAATAATAGAAATATCTATACTAAAAATACTAGTCGACTCAACTCAAGAGAGTAAAACTTGGTTGGTAAATCCAACTGTAGTAATCCCTGAAGAGTCCATTAAGGTACACAATATAACAAATGAAGATGTGGCTGATAAACCCACGTTTAAAGATATATTGCCAGAGATAAAAAAAATGATCAAAAATTCTGACCTATGTGGCTATAATTCTAATAAGTTCGACATACCTCTCTTAGCCGAGGAATTTTTAAGAGCTGGAGAAGATTTCAGCATGAAAAATAGAAAGAGCATAGATGTTCAAAATATCTTCCACAAGATGGAACAGAGAACTCTCTCGGCTGCTTATAAGTTCTATTGCAAAAAAGAACTATCAAATGCACATTCTGCACAAGCCGATACTCAGGCTACGTACGAAATCTTAAAATCTCAATTAGATCACTACCCAGAATTGAAAAATGAAATGGACTTTTTAAGTGAATTTTCACAACACAATAGAAGTGTAGATCTAGCTGGATTCATAGGTTTAGACGATCAAGATTTTGAAATATTCAACTTTGGAAAATACAAAGGACTCAGAGTATTGGAAATATTAGAAAAAGACAAAGGCTATTTCTCCTGGATACAGAACTCTGATTTTCCACTTTACACAAAAAAAATATTGACCGAAATACGCTTAAAAAATTTCAATAAAAAATAAAAAAGGTTTGAAAAACAAAAAGAAGAGGCTGTATCAGTTTTGAGACAGCTTCTTTATTTTCAGTATTCGCTTCCAATTGTATTATTTCTTCTTTAGCTTCCTCAGCTGGTTTAGAACAAGAGAAAACAACTAACCAAATAGTTAATAATGATAAAGTGTTTTTAAATAAATTTCTTTTCATTTTAATTCAAAATAAGGTTAAAAAATAAACATCAACAGCATAAATGTATAAGTAAGCTTTTGATTCAAAATTAAAAGACTAAAGCTGTAGTTTTATTTTAGTTGAGCTTTTTTTCTGCGAAGTTTTTTTATTTCTCTGAGAAAAACAGTTCTATTCTTAGTCAAAAAAAAACGCCTTGAAATAGATAATATCTAAATAGGAAATTGAAAAAGTAAAATTTTAGACATTAGTTTTTTTAGTATCTATTTTCTTATTTTTTTAGTTATTTTTGCCCCGAGTATTAGATTTTTTATAAAATACTCTCTGAGTATGAAAAGGCTAGACCACTCTTGTGTAATCAGATTAGTAAACTTAAATCTAAATGATTCTGTTTACATATTCGATTTGAACGAATCTTTTTTAGAGTTTAAAGGCTATGTAGGGGATATATCAAAAATGAATGTCAGAGTTGAGGTGTGTGTAAAAAAACACGTCAATACTGTAAAGATGTATATAAATTTAAAGGGAGAATTAGGAGTTCCGTGTGATATTTCTCAAGAGCATTTTCTTCTTCCTGTACAAAATGATATGGAATTTTTAATCAAATTCGGAGATGCTTTCAATGATGATTATCAAGATATGATCGTAGTGCCTCACAACGTACACGCATTAGATATATCTCAATATATATACGAACTAATAGTGCTTTCTTTACCTATGAAAAGAGTTCATCCTAAAATTAAGAATTACACCGAAGATTTTTATTCTTCACAAGAAGATTTTGAAAGTAAAAAAGTTGAAATAACAGATCCCCGTTGGGATAAATTAAAAAGAATATTAAACTAAAAAAATTATATAAAAAATGGCACATCCTAAAAGAAAGACCTCTAAACAGAGAAGAGATAAAAGAAGAACTCATTACAAAGCTGAGTCACCTACTTTCGGAATATGTCCTACTACAGGAGAGGCACATTTGTCTCATAGAGCTCACTGGTTTGAAGGTAAATTGTATTACAGGGGTAAGGTAGTCATGACTAAAGACGATGCTGTAGTCTAGATTTCTTTTCTCATTCAGTTATTTAATTATGAAATATTTATCGCCTGTAATCATTGGTATGTTTATGGTTAATTCGTTTATTGCATTGGGGCAGGATTACGATTCTGTAGACTCGAATAAATTACCCTTAAAGAAGTTATCACCTTCTGCTTTGAAGGTTAGGGATTACGTAAAGGCAGATCCTGTAATAGCCCACAGAGGAACTACTTTTTGGGCGCCTGAAGAGACAGAAGCAGCTTTTAGATGGGCTAGAAATATTGGAGCCGATTATATAGAGGTAGATGTGCAGATGACCAAAGATGGTGTCTTATTAGCCTTGCACGATGATAATCTGAATAGAACTACTAATATAAAAGAGGTTTATCCCGATAGAGCTAATTACAATACTAGTAAATTCACTCTTGAGGAATTGAGAAATTTAGATGCGGGATCTTGGTTTAATAAAGAAAAACCTAAAAATGCTAGAAAATCCTTTGTAAATCAAAAAATATCTACCCTTGAGGATGTGTTTATGATAGCTGAAGGGTACAGAATAAAACGAGATGAAAAAGGACTTCCTTTAAAAGATAAAAGAATTGGAAGGGAAGGTCACTACCTGTATGAAAAAGATCCATATGACAATGGCCATAGGCCAGGGGTTTATATGGAAACTAAAGAACCTCAATTATTCAAAGGGATAGAAGAGGTTTTAAAGGCGGAAATTAAAAAAATGGGATGGTTGGTTACAGACAGCCCTAAGGAGATTCCTGTTTTTTCGAATAAGGTTGGTGTAGCTAATACTAATGGCAGAGTGATTTTACAGTCTTTTTCCCGTGAGAGTATAAAAAATTTAGAAAAGTATCTTTCAGGTATACCTAAATGTCTGTTGTTGTGGAAGGATGATATGGTGGGCAAGGGCAGTGCAGATTCTTTTGCGGATAATATAAATTTTTCTGTGGAAAACAACGTTCATATAATGGGAGTTAGCATAGCTGGTGCTCCTAATAATTATGATGATTTATGTGAGCCTTGGATGTGTGAGATGATACATAAGGCTCAAATGTTAGTACATGCTTATTCTTTTGATACTGACGATCAGTTGAAAAGATACAATGGAGATTATTATTATACAGACAATCAAAGTAGATTTGAAAATAAATCTCGTAAGCCTAAAAAAAATCTCAAACTAATTCCCAAGAGGAGTATGTTCATAGACGGTATTTTTACCAACTTATCCGACCAGTCTCTTATATACTATAATAGACTGAATACTAATGATAAAACTGCTATAAATGTTCTCAATGAGCTAGGGTATTGAGTTTATCTTATCAATTGAATTAAGGAATTATTTATTTTTAAATTATATTGAGTAATATTTTTCCCTAGCTATATGTAAATAAACTATCACTGTTTTAGTTTTTTAGTGAAAATTATGGCCATTTGTTTTTTTAAAAAACTCAACCTGGATTATTTATAGTCATATTAAAATAGATTAGACGTGATATTTTTTCCTTATTTTTTTTGTTAACCCAGATTATTCACAGTCGTATGATTTTTTTGGATAGAATCTATCGCTTTATCCAGTATTTATAAGTAGTCACTAATGAACTCAGAGTTATAAATGGTATATTTTTATTCCTCATTTTTGGGCTATATCTAAAGTGGTTATTTTTGGTTGAAACCCTCTAAAAATAACACTTTATATTCAAATTGAAATACAAACCATGAATAATCTAGGTTAATTACCCTAAGTAATTATTAATCGAACTAAGTATAAAGGGATTAAAAAAGCAGAATTAAAATTTAGATTACATACTTTAGCACACAATCTTCGAAAAAGGTTAGTATGAAAAAACAACTTTCTTTTAAAAAGAAACTAAAATGTAGGGCTAAATACCAAAAATAAAAAAAAACGCCTCATTTCATTAATGAGACGGCTTACTCTTAGATTAAAGTTGAAATAATAATTCTATTAGTTCTAACTAGTTTTGTTTAGTTACAGTTACAGTATATGTTTTAATAAAGGTTGTATCACTAGAATTTTTTACTGTATACGTAGCGCTCCCACTAGTGAAAGTTTGCTCAGTCCCACTAGCAGGCTCAATAGTACTAGTACCGCTATCTCCCAATTCAATTGTAGGAGTTAGCTGTATTGCTGTTAAGTCTTCCGTAACCGTACTAGGAAGCACTAGTTTTATAGTATTATTAGCATGATCAATTGTCCCGTCAACATCAGCAGTTATACTTGTATTAGTACCACCACTAGTATCTGTTTTAAAGTCAAACTTACTAATATAAGGCCCCTTAACTGCTTCTACGGTATATTCTGAGGTAGAACCTAGAGTAGTTGTTAGAGTAATTTTACTATTCCCAGCAGTAATATCTTCTGAAATTTTACTAGCAGGAGTTAAAGTAGCTCCTGTACTGGCGGTCTCAGTATAACTTAACTCTGTTAAATCAAAAGCATGTTCATTATTCTTTGGAAATTTTAACATTATCTTCCCACCTTTTCCATCACTAGCACTAGGATGCGTAAATTCAGCACTTACCTCATTTTGAATACCTTTACCAGAATTAGCGTTTATTTTAAAGCTTGTCAACTTTGGCGCTGCTTCTTTAGTTAAATTAACTGTATAGGTTTTATTAAATCCAGATAAATCCTTATTTGCAACTGTAATAGTTGCAGAATAAGTAGAAGCAGAACCTGTAAAACTTATATCTACAGGATTAGAAGTATCAATATTTTCACTAGTAATAGTAGCTTTTTTTAATTCTGTTACATTAACTGTATTAGCAACTGTAATTGTTATAGTTCCATTTTCTGATATCCCATTTTGAGTAATAGTCGAAGCAGTATATTCAGTTGGACTATCTGGAAAACTAGCTCCTGAATTTGCAGTTTTAGTAAACTTAAACTCCGTTATGGCAGGCTCTTTATAAACTCTCACATTATACACCTTCCTCCCTCCAGCAGCATCCACTGCACTGTATTCTTTAGGAGTACTGTGAGAATTCTCGAAATTATTAGAAGCATTAGCTACTTCAGTACCAGTTGCCCCTTTATACACGCTAAAGCCAGAAGTAGAAGTTCCTGTAACAGTTGGAGTTAATACATCTAAACTTGCATTATGAGGAACTTTAAGAATTATCTCTCCTGGTGTGTCTCCAGTATTATTAGTAATCTCACCTATTATATCAGTACTACCAAGATTTTTACTCCCGTTGGAAGCAGTAGTAAATTTAAACTCAGATATAGTAGGTTCTACTTCTTTAGTTACAGTTACAGCGTAATCGCTTGTAGTTCCATCTTGAGCAGTAACTGTATAAGTTTTTTGACTACTAAAATTTTGTTCTGTATTAGCATCTACTCCTCCTGTTTTAAGTGTAACTGTAGAGCCATTATTTCCTAATACTTCAGGAGTTAAAGCCGTGACAACTGCATTGTAAGGAACTTTTACAGTTACTGTTTTAGCATCATGATCTATAATTCCTGTTACATCTTGAACAATTTTTCCAGTGCTATTACTACCAGTTTTAAACTTAAAAGATTTCATCTTAGAATTCGACGACTTTACAATTACACTATATTGTTTGGTAGTACCATTTTCAGCTGTTACAATATATGTTTTCGCTTGACCATATGTAAATGTAGTAGGCGCTTTAGATGCTGGCTCTACTTTAGAACCAGTAAATACTATTTCAGGACTAAGACTCACAGTAGAATTATCTTCTCCATCTAATACGATTGTATATTCACTTCCATTGCTTGTCGGAGTTACTATCATATCTTGTGTAATCTTTGAATTACCATTATGATCTTCTGTTAATATTTTAAAGGATGTGATCTGCGCCGCTGTACTTAATGCTCCTATAGTCACTTTATACTTTCTAGTAGTACCATCTTGAGCAGTTACAGTATAATCTACAGCTGTACCACGCGTGAAACTCTGCTCTATTTGATTTGCTGGACTTACTTTAGCATTATTATCACTAAGTTCTATAGTAGGCTTTAGACCTGTTAGTGTAACACCATTTGGAATTTTAACACTTACATCAACATCCCTATCTCCAGTAGAAGTTATAGTTTCTGATGGATAATCCGTACTACTACCAAAATTCTTATCAGTATTTTGAGAATTCTCAAATTTAAAAGTACTTATAACCTTTTCATTAGACAAACTTTTAGCAACAGATACTGTATACTCTCTTGTTTGACCGTCTTCAGCAGTTATTATGTAAACCTGACTATTATTAGTGCTATAATCATGAGTAGCAACACCTGGACTTATAGTAGCTCTTTCATGCTTAGTTATGGTAGGAATTAAAGCTGTTATGGTTGCTGCAGTAGACACTTTTACTGATATTGTTTCAGTACCAGTATTAGTGTTATTATTACTAATTACAACATCACTAGCTCTAGCCCCAGCAGTATCAACAGAAGACCTAGTTAATTTCAACCCAGTATTATCGCTATCACTCTTTGTAAACTTAAACTCAGAAATTCTATTATTAGAAGATAAGTCTTTGACATATTTTACCGCATAAACCTTTGTTTTTCCATCTGCAGCAGTCACTGTATAATTTACTGTAGTTGTAGTAATGTTGGTGCTGGCAGAATCAGTAGTTTCAGTAGTAGTAGAATCTCCTGAAGTAATACTAGCCCCTGTATGAACTATTGTAGGAGTTAAACCATCTAAAGTAGCAGCATCAGACACGTGTAATGTTATAGTAGAAGGATCAGTATCAGTAGATTCAGTAATAACGCCTACTCTATCTGCGAAAATCCTAGTTTCATTTTTAGATTTTTCTAATTTAAAACTACTAATAGAACAATCACTAGCTAAAGCTTTAGTTATGATTACTGTATACTCTTTAGTAAAATCTGTAGCTGAAGAATTAGAAGATGTTACTGTATACTGAACATTAGAACTAAAATCTGTCTGAGTAGAAGGAGTGAACTCAGATTTAGTGTTCTCTCCCACTGCGATTGTAGAAGTTAAATTAGATAAAATGACACCACTAGGAACTGTTACAGTTATAGTGCCAGCAGTATGATCTATATTCCCTGTTACTTCAGTAGTTATACCGATATTAGTACTCCCACTGGTAGCAGCAAATTTAAAAGTGTCAATAAAAGGCCCTTTAACTGCTTCAACAGTGTAAACTCTTTGAGAACCTGTGTCAGTTTTTGTTAAAGTAAATTCTTTACTTTGAATACTTTCGGTTATTGTGCCAGCGATTGGATCTACAGTAAAACCTTCAGGAACATTGATAATAGATGTTAATCCTTCTAAACTAATAGCAGTCCCTGTATAAGGTATTTTTAATACAATCTTACCTGTAGCAGTGTCAGTGTCATCAGTTATAACAGCACCTACATCAGTTTTAATGCCTTTGCTAGTATTAGCTTGTATAGTAAAATTTGATAAAACTGGCGCTGATTCTTTAGTTATATATACAGTATATTCTTGACTTTTTTCTCCTTTTGTTAAAGTAAATATCTTTTTATAACGTTTAGAAGAAGATCCCTCAGAAGACGCTTCAGAAGCTTCCTCAGTAGACTCTCCAGAAGGTTTTTCAACAAGTTCAAAATCAGTTTCTTCTCCACTAGCAGGAGATATGCTAACCCCTTCACATGGGGTTATATTAAACTTTAAGCCTCTTAATTCAGCCGAACTAGGAACTGTTAGCGATATAGTATAATTCTCAGCATCTATATCACATTTTATATCAGAACCTAAATTTTTTTGGTCATTTTCAGAATCCAGCAAGGCAAATGAATCTATACATACACCTAAATCATCTTGGTAAACCTTATTTTTCTCACAGGAGAAAATAATTACCGATAACAACACAAAAGAGAAAATAATACTCTTTATAAAATAATTTTTCTTAAACATAATTTTAATAATATAATTGGTTAAAAAAACAAGAATCCTCTAAATACCACAGTATTCAAAGTCCTAGCCATAAGACTTATCCTACTCTCTACCTCAAAAGACAGAGAACCAAATATCTTAGCTAAGATAGTAGTAATTATTTAGTTGCGGTTCCTTTTTAATAGTCATGATATTCTTTAAACAGAAAGAAGCTGTCTCAAAACCAGGGCAGCTTCTTCTTTTTTTGTTTAAAAGTGTAGTTTTTTACCTATTAGTTTGTATCTTGCTAACTGATTGATAATCAAATAGTATGAATACAAATTTCAGGGACTACAACCAACAACAAAATTGGCTTTTTCCGCCTAGTATCGAAGAATTGATTCCTGCAGATCATCCTGTGCGAGTTGTCAATGGTGTGATTGAACAACTAAACCTCAATTTGTTGATTTCTGAGTACAGTAAAGAAGGTAAACCAAGCTACCATCCTAAGATGATGCTAAAAGTAATGGTATATGCCTACATGGATAACACCTATTCTTCAAGAAAAATTGAGAAAGCAATGCGTGAAAACATCATTTATATGTGGCTTTCAGCTCAACAGGTAGTAGATCACAATACCATTGCTCGATTCCGTAGTAAAAAACTCAAGACCATTTTTAAAGATATTTTCAAACAAGTGGTCTTGTTATTGGCAGATGAAGGCTTGTTAACACTCAAGGAAGTCTTTACAGATGGGACTAAAATTGAATCCATGGCTGGACGTTATACTTTTGTTTGGGGTAATGCAATCAAGACTCGTAAAGAAAAAATGTCCGAGCAGCTGGAAAATATGTGGCAGTATGCTCAGAGTATCGCAGATGAAGAAGATATAGATCCTACCGCTCAAGACTTTAGTAAGATCGACAAAGAGAAAGTAGAAAAGACCGCTACTAAAATCAATAAGATACTCAAAGGTAATACCAAAGCAAGCAGTAAGGCCAAAGCCAAGGCTCGCTATATGGAAAAGAATTTTCCAATCAATCTTGAAAAGTATCAACAACAAGAACAAATACTATCAGGTCGTAACAGTTATAGTAAAACGGATCTTGACGCTACCTTTATACGCATGAAAGAAGATCATATGCTCAATGGTCAATTAAAGCCAGGGTATAATGTTCAAATCAGTACAGAATCTCAGTTTATCATACACTACAGTCTACATCAGAATACCAATGACATCCATACACTAAAACCTCATTTACAGTCTTACGAAAAACTATATCAATCACTTCCAAAATACCTTAGTGCTGATGCTGGTTATGGGAGTGAAGAAAATTACCAATACCTAGAAGATGTTGAAATAAGTGGTTATGTTAAGTATAACACTTTTGATAAAGAGCAACGGACTTATAAATCTAATCGAAAGAAAAACTCTAATGTTGACTTTCATAGAGATAATCTTCATTATAATGAACAAGAAGATTACTATGTGTGTCCTATGGTCCAAAGAATGGATAAAATCTATAAACGAAAGAATACTACAAAATCAGGTTACAATCAGACTTCCAGCGTATATCAAGCACAAAATTGTCAAGGTTGTTCACTACGAGGGCTTTGTCATAAATCAAAGTACAATAGAAAGATAGAACGTAATCATCATCTTGAAAGGCACAAGAATATAATGCGTAATAGGCTCAAGAGTAATGAAGGTCAAAATAGACGTAAAAAAAGAACATCAGATGTAGAACCTGTCTTCGGACATATCAAATCAAACCGAAACTTCAAGAGATTTACACATAAAGGGATTAAAAAAGCAGAATTAGAATTTGGATTACATGCTTTGGCACACAATCTTCGAAAAAAGGTCTCATAAAAAGAACCTTCCTTTTAAAAGGAAAGTAAAATGTAATGCTAAATACCAAAAATTAAAAAAGCCTCATTTCATTAATGAGACGGCTTCTTTTGTTTATTTGATTCAAGCTTTAGTTTCGATGATTGTGTGTAAGTGAGCTATCAAAATTTGAATATTGACTTAAGTTGTTAAATTTGCTCGGTATTTTTTTGAAAAAATAACGGTTTAAATGAAATATTTTATTTGGTTGCTACTCTTGTGTCTGTCTTATTCTGTGATAGGTCAAAATAAAAAGATATCTCTACTCGAAGCGCAGGAGTACGCTCTGAAGAATAATCGAAATAATCAGAGGGTCTCTATGGATATAGAGGCAGCATATGAAAAAAGATGGGAAAATATAGCCATGGGATTACCACGTGTAGAAGGTAATGCATCTTATAGTAATTTCCTAGAACGTCCCGCTACTTTGATGCCTAAAAGCGCTTTTGATCAAACTGAGAATATAATAAATATCAATAAAAAATATTTTGATCTACAATTAATGAAGGAATACACCAAACCCGAAGGAGAATTTATAGAGATGAAATTTGGAACAGATCAAACCTTAAGAGCTGGGGTAGTTGTTTCTCAGTTGATATTCGATGGCTCTTATATAGTGGGTTTGATGTCTTCAGAGGTTTATATACAGACTTTTAAAAACATCAAAAAAAAGACAGAGATAGAAATCAAAGCCGTAATTGCTAACTCATACGCAGGAGTTTTGATATCCGAAGAGAATCTACTTATCCTAAATAAGAATAAAGAGATAGCACAAAATAATGTGGAGGAATCCGAGAAGATGTTAAAAAATGGATTTTTAGAAAAGCAGGATTTAGATCAAATGAGATTGGTGCTATCTAATATAAATAGTCAGATAAGATATGCCCAAAGACAAGTAGAGGTATCTTATAATATGTTGAAATTTAATATGGGAATGCCCATTGAAGAAGATCTATCACTGAGCGAGGATATATACAAAATAACAGACTTACCTTTTCCTTTAGAGTTATTTTCCAAAGAGAATGATTACGATCATACATCTAATAATATAGATATTGAGATATCAGAAAATACAATTAGAGCTAATAAACTTCTAATGAATCTAGAGCAGATGAAGTATTTACCAAGTATACAAGCTTCGTACAGTTACGATCTAACAGCTAATAACAATGATTTCAAATTCTTTTCATCCGATCAGAAATGGCTAGGATCTTCCTTTATAGGGATATCTATGAAGATACCTATTTTCAATAGTTTTAAGACTAGCTCTTTGGTACAACAAGCGAGAATAGCTTTTGATAAATCTAAAAACCAACATGAAGAATTAAAAGAAAAATTAAAATTAGATTTTGAAAATACCAAAAGTGAATATCTATTATCTGTAGATCAATCTAATATCTCCTTAGAGAATGTAAAATTAGCAGAAGAGATATTAAAAAATGAACAAACTAAATTTTTAAACGGACTTAGTAGCAGTATGAGTTTCTCTAAGGTTCAGAATCAGATGTACGATGCTCAAAGAGAGTATTTGCAATCTCTGTATAAATTATTTCAATCAAAGACAGAATTAAATAAGATTTTAAACTTATAGGATGTACAATAAAAATATCATAACCATTTGGATTTTTGTAATATTCTCATCTTGTGCCAATAAGAGAGAGGTAAAACCCAAAGAATCGGCTATACCTAAAAAAACGGCAGCGACAGTATTTATGGCTGAAAAATCTAATTTTGAACACTATATAAGTATTCAAGCTAATGCCGAATCTGATCAAGATATTTTGATATATCCAGAGTCTTCTGGTAAAATACAATCTCTAAATGTAAGGGAAGGACAAAAGGTCAAAAAATCAGACTTTTTGCTGAAGATAAAATCTGATGTGTTACAATCTTCTATAAAAGAATTAAAGGCTAATCTAAATATGGCTACCATTTTATTCAAAAAGCAATCTGCATTGTGGAAAAAGAAAATAGGGACTGAAATGCAGTATTTGAAAGCCAAGACAGATAAAAATTCTTTAGAAAATAGATTACAAAGCCTCTATGATCAATTAGATATGATGACCATATCATCTCCTTTCAATGGGGTAGTAGACGAGATTTTAGTTAAAAAGTCTCAGGTTATATCCCCACAAAACCCAGTCATGAGAGTTATAAATTTAGACGAGATATATTTCAAAGCTCAGATTCCTGAGATATACATCAATAAAGTAAAAATAGGTAATCGAGTATCTATAGACATCCCTGGGGTGGAAAAGCCTGTTAAGGCGAAGATAAAATGGGTTTCAAATTATATCAATCCATCGAATAGAACATTTTTAGTGAGAGTAGATGTGAATAATAATTCGGAAAATATAAAGATAAATTCTTCTGTTATTTTGAATATAAATACTGTTTCTCTAGAGGATGTAATAAGCTTACCCAGCCATATTATAAGGCAAGATTTTCAAGGTGAGAACTATGTTTTTGTAGTTCAGGAAAATGGTAAAGTGCAAAAGAGAGGGGTTGAGGTATCTTTAAATTACAAAGACAAATTAGTCATAGAAGAGGGGATAGAACAAGGGGAAATAATAGTTGATAAAGGTTCTCATCAATTAAACGAAGGTGATGAAATAGAAATAATCAAATAACAAAACAGATAGAATAATGGTCGAGGATAAAAAAAAGCAGAAACAATTTTGGCTGACTCGTTTATCTCTAAGTAACAGAACCACCGTTGTAGTACTGACTATTTTAATTTTTATAACTGGATACAACTCTTATATGGGTATGCCTAGGGAGGGCTTTCCAGAAATAGTCATGCCAGAGATTTATATAGGTACTGCTTATCCAGGCAATGGGCCAGCAGACATAGAGAAGTTAATAACCATACCTTTAGAGCGTGAGATAAATACCATATCTGGAATAGATGATATAAGTTCTACTTCTGTTGAGGGGTTTTCTAATATCAGTGTAAAATTTATGACTGGAATAAGTCCGAGTGAAGCTCTTAGAAAGGTTAAGGATAAGGTAGATATAGTAAAATCTAAAAACAGTTTTCCAAAGGATTTACCTTCTGAGCCGAATATTTTTGAGTTGAATTTATCGGAGCTACTACCCATAATGAATCTAAATCTAACTGGAGATTTTTCGGTTCAAGAGCTAGAAGTTTTTGCAGAATATCTAAAAGATGAAATAAGTAATCTGAGAGAGATATCTAGTGTAGACATAGGAGGAATTCAAGAAAAAGAAGTAGAGATAAGCATAGATAAACACAAGATGGAATCTATGAATGTTAGTTTCGGTGAGATAGAGAATTCTGTAAAAGCTGAGAATATTACCATTTCTGGAGGTGCTATGCTCACTGATAACATTAAGCGAACCGTTAGGGTAATAGGAGAATTTAGAGACACTAAAGACATAGCTAATGTAATAGTTCGCAATAAAAATGGGAATGCTGTCTTTTTAAAAGATATAGCTCGGGTAGAATTTAAAGAAAAAGAGATAGAAAAATATGCCAGATATTTTAAAAACCCAGTGGTAGTAATAGATATAAAGAAGAAATCTGGAGAAAATTTAATTTCTGCATCTAAAAAAATAGATGAAATCATAAAAAAGGCTTACGAGACATACTTGCCTTCTAAGCTGGAGATTATTAGAACTAACGATCAATCGGAAAATATAGATAAGTCTACCTCTTCTTTGGAAAACAATATTATTTCTGGCATGCTCTTAGTGATATTTGTGTTGATGTTTTTTTTAGGGTTGAGAAATGCACTATTTATAGGGATAGCTATTCCTTTGTCTATGTTGCTCTCTTTTATGATCCTGTCTTTTTTAGGTGTCACTCTAAATACCATGGTGTTATTCGCACTTGTACTGTCATTGGGAATGCTAGTAGATAACGGCATAGTAGTAGTAGAGAATATATATAGGCTAATGGACGAGCGAGCATCTAATTTGGATGCTGCCAATAGAGGTGTAGGTGAGGTGGCCATGCCCATTATAGCTTCTACTTTAACTACTCTTGCTGCCTTTATTCCCTTGGCCATATGGCCTGGTATTATGGGGGAATTTATGAAGTATTTACCTATAACTATCATAATTGTATTGTGTTCTTCTCTTATTGTAGCCTTGGTAATAAACCCAGTATTTACATCTATGTTTATGAAAGTAGAAGAAAAGGTTATAGATCAAAAAAAAGCCATTAAAAAAGCTGTGATTTTCTCGTTATTTGGAATATCCTCATTAGTGCTCGGATTATTTGTATTTGATAGTGAATTAATAGTTTTAATAGGTAATGTATCTATATTGATATCTATTGTTTTGTCAACTTTTAAGTATTTGAATACATGCACAGAGAATTTTAAAAACACTTTTTTGCCCTTTGTCGAGAGTAAATACGAAAGTATATTGAGATTTTGTCTCAAGGGTAATAATGCCAAGAAATCCCTAATAGGTTCAATACTTATATTGGCATTATCTGTTTTTATTTTTATTGTCTTTACGCCTAAAGTTTTATTTTTTCCAAAAAACGAACCTAATATATGTTATGTGTATATAGAAAATGAAGTGGGAACAGATATAGAAATCACAAATGATATCACAAAAAGAATAGAGCAGAAAATTATAGATTTCTTAAAAAAATATGAAGATAAGAAGAGTGGAGAGAATTTTATGGTCAAGTCTATCATATCTAAGGTAGGAGAGGGGGCAAATGATTTGGATAAAGATAAGTCTCAAAGTATAGTATCTCACAGGGCTAAGATAATTATAAATTTTCAAGACTATAATCTACGACGTGGTATTAGCAGTTCTTCAGTTATGACAGAGATACACGATGTAATCGGCATGGTTCCTGGAACCAGTGTCTTTGTAAAAAAGGATTCTGTTGGCCCCCCAACAGGGGCTCCAATAAGCGTAGCGGTAGAGGGTGATGACTATAAAGAAATTTTGGATTTTTCCAATAAGTTAAAAGACTTCATAAATAAATTAAATATACCTGGTGTAGAAAATTTAGTTTTAGATATAGATAAATCCAAACCTGATATGCAGATCTATATAGATAGAGAAAAAGCACAAAAATTAGGATTACATATTTTTAAGATAGGAGATAATATTAGATCTTCTCTATATGGGAAGAAAATATCCGTATTTAAGAAGGGAGATGAAGAGTACGATATAAATATGCGTTTCTCTAAAAAATACAGATATGATCAAGCTTCAATATTAGATCAAAAGATATCTTTCGAACAAGGGGGGAGGAACATACAAGTTCCTATCTCTACAGTAGCAGAGGTCAAAAAGAAGAGTGATTACACATCTATAAAGAGGAATAATCTAAAGAAAGTGATCACTATAACTTCTAGTGTATTGGAAAGTTATAATGCAAATGATATTGTAAAACAGATAAAAAATCATATAAAAGATATAGATAAACCCAAAGGTATAAGCATACGTTTTACAGGGGAACAGAAAAAACAAGAAGAACAGATGGAGTTTTTAAGTAAGTCTTTGCTCATAGCTATTTCTATTATTTTTCTAATTATAGTTGCTCAGTTTAACTCTTTTTTCATCCCTTTGATTATAGTCATTTCTGTGATTCTAAGTCTTATAGGGGTGTTGTTAGGGTTGGTGTTATTTCAGATGGATTTTGTCATAATAATGACCATGATAGGTATTATATCTTTAGCTGGTGTAGTTGTAAATAATGCCATCGTATTGGTCGATTATACCAATTTGACATTGAGTAGAAAGTGTCAAGAGATGGGAATACACCAAAATATGCCTTTTAGTGTTATATACGATAGTGTTATAGAATCTGGAAAGAAAAGACTTCGTCCTGTTTTGTTGACGGCCATAACCACAATTATTGGTCTAATACCTCTTGCCGTGGGTATGAATATAGATTTTTTCGGTCTTTTTACTAAATACGAACCCGATGTATATGTGGGAGGTGATAATACTCTATTTTGGGGACCTATGGCTTGGACGATTATATTTGGTCTTAGTTTTGCTACTTTTTTAACTTTAGTGATAGTCCCAGCTATGTATTTGATATATCAAAGAATTAGTTTGTCAAGGACTAATTTATAGATGTTATATCTTGATTTGAAGGTTTATTCAACTGTTTGAATGTCTTTACTCAAGAGATTTTGAGTATCGAATTTAAAGTTGTTTTTAGTCTGATATGTTTAAATGTTTTTTCATTTAAAATTAAAGTTAATTATAAATTAAATGTATAAATTTGCAGCTAATATTATTCGTTTATAGGTATCACTATAAAGATGAGAAAATCAGATTTGATATCAAATATTTGCAGCAACACTGGTATGGAAAAAAGAGAAGTATCTGTGGTTGTGGAAAGTTTTATGTCGGAGATAAAAGATTCTTTAGCGGGGGGGGATAACGTTTATCTAAGAGGGTTTGGAAGTTTTGTAATTAAACAAAGAGCCGAAAAGTTAGCTAGAAATATTAGTAAAAATACAACGATTATAGTTCCTCAACGTAGTGTTCCAGTATTCAAAGCGAGTAAAGAATTTAAAGATATTGTTAAAAATACAAGTAAAAAATAAAGTAAATGCCAAGCGGAAAAAAACGAAAGAGACATAAGATTTCTACACACAAGCGTAAAAAGAGAATGAAGAAAAATAGACACAAGAAGAAATAAATTACTTAGGGGTCGATATTAACTACACAATATAGTATTTATTGTGTAGTTTTTCAATTCTGTGAGTGACGTATTCTGTGTCTTTTGTATCATGAGATTAAAAATAAAGTGGGAGTAGATCTTATTCTAAAAGGAAATTCGGAGAAAGTTAACATAGCTCTGTTAGAGGACGGTAGATTGATAGAACTTCATGTAGAAGATTCAAAAAAAGAGTTTTCTGTTGGAGATATATACATAGGGAGAGTTAAGAAATTATTACCTAGCCTCAATGCTGCTTTCGTAAATATCGGAACTAAAAAAGATGCCTTTATTCATTATCAAGAAGTAGGTAGGGAGATAGATGCTTACGCTGAGTTTTATACTAATATCAAGGAAGGCAAAGAAAACCCATATCCTATATTAGAAAAAAGCTCTGCTTCGGTGCCAGAGGGTAATATTTCCGATGTCCTTGAACAAGGACAAGATATTTTGGTGCAAATAGTAAAAGAACCCATATCTACCAAGGGAGCCAGATTGACTGCTGAATTATTAATAGCTGGCAGGTATTTGATATTAGTGCCATTTTCAAATAAGGTTTCTATATCGCAAAAAATCAAGAGTTCTTCTGAAAGAAAAAGGTTGAAAAAACTATTACTAAGTATAAAACCTAAAGATTTTGGTATTATTGTTAGAACCTTTGCAAAGGACAAAAAAGTTTCAGATCTAGATACGGATTTAAACAGTCTGGTTAGAAAATGGGACAAATTAACTCAAAATATCAGAGAAAAAACTGCTCCTTCTAATGTGATGAAGGAATTAGATAAGGCGTCGGTTATATTAAGGGACATATTTAGTGATAATTTTGACAAAATAATTTCCGACGATAAAGAATTATGCAGAGAGATAGATGAACATTTAAAAATAATAGCTCCTGATAAGAAGAATATTGTAAAATATTTTAACTCTTCTGTTCCCATTTTCGAAAAATTTGGCGTAGAAAGACAAATCAAAACTTCTTTTGGAAAAACAGTTTCCCTAACAAAAGGTGTATATCTAGTAATAGAGCATACTGAAGCTATGCATATAATAGATGTCAATAGTGGAAATAGAATCAAATTTGAAGAGGACGATAGAGAGCAAGGGATCTTAGATATAAATCTCATAGCGGCTTCTGAGATTGCAAGGCAGTTAAAGCTAAGAGATATGGGAGGAATTATAATTATAGATTTCATAGATATGAAATCAAAAGAAAATAGAGATAGTCTATTCAGTTTCTTTAGTGAAGAAATGAAAAAGGACAGGGCAAAGCATAAGATACTTCCTATAACAAAATTTGGCCTTATGCAAATCACTCGTCAAAGGGTGAGATCTGAGATGAATATAAATATATCTGATTCATCTAACGCAAGAGAAATAGAAACACCAATAGTATTGATAGATCACATCTATGATAACTTAAGAAATGTTATTCTTTACAAGAAGCACAAGGGAATTATCAATATAAACGTACACCCATTTATAGCATCTTATATAAAGAGCGGATTCTTCTCGCTAAGAATGAAATGGATTTTAGATTTAAAGAGGATCATCAAAATAATACCTATGTATTCTTATGACGTTACTCAGTATACCATTTCTGATAAAAATGGGGTTGAAATAACTATATAATAAGATTCAAAGAGGACACTATCACTTTATCCAGTATTTATAAGTAGTCATTGATGAATTCAGGATTATAAATGGTATATTTTTATTCCTCATTTTTGGGCTATATATAAAGTAGTTATTTTTGGTTGAAACCCTTTAAAAATAACACTTTATATTCAAATTGAAATACAAACCATGAATAATCTGGGTTGATCAAGTTGGTCGTGTAAATAATTTTCCTGATTTCTACGGAAAATTCATAAAAAGCAGATAATTTCTCCCAGTTATCTCGCCAGCTTTTAACAGCATAGGAATACTTAGATTCCCATGTCTTTGCAAAAAGACATTTAGGGCTGGCCTCAGCTGGATTGTTTTGTAGGGGAATTGTATATTTATTTCATGTCATTAAAAAACATCTTTTTATCCTTCCATACTACGTATCTGCTCGAATTCCTGATTGGGTGATACTACACATATTTGTGTTGTGGATTCAAGAAATCCATTTTTTACAGTTTGTGTAAAGCCATTTAAATTATCCGTAGCTGTGATAAGTATATCCTCAACTCCTCTAGCCTTTAAATCTGTTAATACGCTCATCCAAAAAAGGCAGATGATCCATTCTTCCCTAACCATAAGCTCTAGGTTTAGGGATTAACATAGGATTAAAAGAAGAATCTCTATCTCTTGGAACTTTAATCTTGCTCTCTCCTAATGATGTCCTAACATTCTTTGTAGAATAGCCATTGTAGAAATTTGTATTCTTAGACTGCTCATATTTAGAATAATCCAAATGTGAATCTAATTCCTTCTAGAATCTTTTCAATACCACGTCTGTGAATATCTTTTAGAAATGATAGCAGATCTTCTCCTGTCTTGAATTGCTTTAAGAATTCATCTTTTAATAAATCTTCTTTTTTTCATTTGTATAAAGTTTTAATTGGGTTTTTTTAAATATCTAGGATTTTGTATCCTAAATAAACTTTACACACTCTTTACAGGATGGTGTCTCAAAGAAAGACTGCTTTTCTATATAGCTCTACTAACATTACTTTAACCTAAATTATTCATAGTTATATTTGAATTTGAATATAAAGTGTTAATTTTAAAGGGCTTTACCCAAAAAGCAAGCACTTTAGATAAAGTCCAAAAATTAGGAATAAAAACACATTATTTATAACCTGAGTTAGATTGGCAATTACTTATAAACACTGAATAAAAACGATAGATTTAACCTGGAAATTCATAAGAATATTAATCCAGGTTAAATAATGATGGCACAAGATTTTATCATTGTAATTTAAAGAATACAGGTAAGTTAAATGTTACTTTAACAGGCTTCCCCCTTTGTTTAGCTGGCATTATACGTGGTAATTTGCTGATAAGTCTAATAGCCTCTTGATCTAAATGTTTATCTACTCCTCTAATAACGCGTATGTCAGATACATTTCCATCTTTTTTTATTACAAAGCCAACTATAACTTTCCCTTGTATTCCCATCTCTTTAGCTATCTCTGGATACACAAAGTTCTTTCTAATAAAATTCATTATTCCCTTTTGAAAACACATATACCTATCTTTTTTTGGTACGTCTTCACATCCAGGAAATACAGGCTGATCTTCAACAACCATAAAATTGAATACCTCATCTACCTCTTCTTCATCTATTATCTCTACAGCTTCCTCTTCGCTAATTTCAGTATCTGGGATATCTAATTCTTCCTCTAGTTTTATGTCGTCTTCTACAATATTTATGATTTCTTGAGAAGGTGGCGGTGGTGGCGGCGGAGGTGGGGGAGTTTCCCTTTGTGTAATTGGTACAATCTCATCTTCCTCTTCCATAAGAGATAAGACACCAAGACTGCTAATAACCTTATCATAAGTCTTCCATTCTAGAGCTATATAAGTACATAACAAAGCAATTATGAGTCCAACTTGTATATAAATAACTCTATTTCTGTCTACGTCTGCTTTTGGATTCTTTTTTAATTCCATTTTAAAGTGTTAAAACTAAAAGGTTAGCTGCTGTATTTTTTTACAAAAAAAAATATTATTAAACCGCCAAAGCTATAAATTGTTTTACAAATACAGTAAATTATTACATAATTTATGATTTTTTTTTATCCTAAATATGAATAGCTATCTTGCCCATAGCATCTAGAGAGGCCTCCTTTAGAGCTTCTGAAAAAGTAGGATGAGCATGAGATATCATAGACATGTCCTCTGTAGAAGCGCGATATTCCATAGCAACTACTGCCTCTCCTATCATATCAGCAGCTCTTGCACTTATAATATGAACACCCATTACCTCATCAGTTTGTGAATCACTCAAAACCTTTACTAACCCATCTATATCTCCGCTAGCTCTGGCTCTTCCTAAAGCCCTAATAGGAAAAGATCCAACTTTATAATTCTTATTATTACTTTTGAGCTGTTGCTCTGTAAAACCAACACTTGCAACCTCTGGCCAAGTATAAACTACAGAAGGGATTAAATTGTAATTTATATGAGGTTTTTTTCCAGATATGTGCTCAGCGACGAAGACTCCTTCATCACTAGATTTATGAGCCAACATAGGTCCTTTTACCACGTCTCCTATGGCATAAATATTTGGAATATTAGTTTGTAAATATTCATTTGTATCTATACACCCATTGTCATTTACCTCAACTCCAATATTTTCAAGATTTAAGTCTTTTGTATTAGGTCTTCTGCCTACAGAAATCAAACAGTAATCTCCTTTAAATTCTACAGATTCTCCTTTGGCATTTTCAGTTATAACACTAACTATATCACCATTAGATACGATCTCCTTTACCTTGTGAGAAAGGCTAAACTCAAAGCCCAACTTTTTTAGATTTTTTTGTAATTCTTTTGAAACACTTTTGTCCATATTAGGCAATATAGAATCTTGGAATTCTATTACCCTAACCTCAGCTCCTAGACGGGCATATACAGACCCCAATTCCAAGCCTATAACCCCTCCACCTATGACTAATAAATTTTTTGGCACTTCCTTTAATTTCAAAGCTTCTGTGGAGGTTATTATCCTTTTTTTATCAATTTTTACAAATGATGGCTCCAAGGGTTTAGAACCTGTAGCTATGACAGTTTTTTCAGCCATTATTTGCTCGGTAGAATCATCTGATTTTAAGATATTTATATGTTTAGAATCACTAAAAGAGGCTATGCCGTGATATACATCTATTTTATTTTTTTTCATTAAAAAATTAATCCCATCACAAGTTTGAGATACAACCTGATCTTTACGAGATATCATTTTAGAGATATTCACTTTTAATTCACTTATATCTATTCCGTGATCTGAAAAATTATTTTTAGCATTATGAAAATGCTCTGAAGAGTCCAAAAGGGCTTTTGATGGTATACAACCAACATTTAAACAAGTACCTCCTAATGTTTGATATTTTTCTATTATAGCAGTTTTCATACCCAACTGCGAACAACGAATAGCTGCTACATAACCACCAGGACCTGAACCTATTACAGCGACATCATACTTATTCATAATTTACATTTCGTTTTTTTAGACACGGCACGAATATACAGCAAAAATATTCATTTAATGAAGTAGAATTTTAACGATTTACTGCAATTACTAAGCCAATTTTTCTGCAGATAATTCTACATTGTATTTAACACAATCACCTATGGAAATTCCACTGATGTAATTTCCTGAAAAATATAATCCTCTATTATTTTTTTCTATTTCACCTATATAATCTATAATATTAGAATGACCAATACCGTATTGAGGAATAGATTTTTCTATTAAATTTACTCTAGTAAAGACCTCTTTATTTCTCTCGATACACATTATTTTTTCAAATTCTAATTTTGCATCTTCTATCACTTGCTTTTTATTATTTGCCAATTTATCTGCATTTCTAGCTCTGCCTATAAAAATTGTGAATAATACCTTATCCTTTGGATATTTATCAGTGAAAATAGATGTATTCCAAATCGCTCCCAAAAAAGACATTTTTTCTTTTTCAGGAACTAAAAAACCAAAAGCATCTAAAGGGTGTTTTATATCAACTCTGTTATAACACAGAGTTAAAATATTTATGGGAGAATAATAAATATCATCAATTTTCGATAAGTCTAACCATTTTATAATTCTACTTATTCTATGAGATGGAATTGTCAACAATAAAGATTTGGTGGTTATGACTTTTCTCTTGTCATTTTTTACCACTGTCAAAATAAAATTATCCTTTTGTTTTTCTACACTCTCTAATCTTGTAGAGGTTTGAACTATCTCAGGAGGAAATTGATCGCTTATAGCTTTTGTCAAAGCAGATAATCCTCCTTTAAATGAAAAGATATTTCTATTGAGAGGACTTTGTTGTTTAGCAATCTTATTTAATCCCTTTATAATCGATCCGTAGATACGTTCTAGATCGTAGATTTTAGAAAAAGATGACTTCAGACTCATTTTTTTTGGATCTCCAGAGAAAATTCCAGCAACCATAGGATTTACAACATAATCTAAAAACTCCTTACCAAATCGTCTACTTACAAATTGAGCTACGGATTCATCATAATTGCCATTAAATGGCTTTATAAATATTTCTTTAAAAATTCTAATCTTGGATGATAGAGACAACAGAGAAGATTTCAATATTCCAGGTATTGAAAAATTTATGTCATGTAATTTTCCCGATCTTAATATATATCTCTTTTTTGCAGTACTATTAGCATATAATACTTTGTCTTCTAGATTTAATTCCCTTATAAGTTGTAAGAGTTCTTTATTCATGGATGCCGAAACAGCAGAGTTATCTATAGGGAAACCCTGAATTTCTTGGGTTTGTAACATCCCTCCAACATCTTTTATTTCGTCTATAATGATAAATTTTTTATCTCTTTTATGTAATTCGTGTGCTAGGGTCAGTCCCGAAATACCTGAACCCACAATAACTGAATCTAATATATTATTATCCATTTATTACCATTGGTTTACCTTAAAAGAGTAGACACTGAGTATTTAATTTAAGATATATTTGCACAACCCATAGGTTCTGCATTGAGGAGTCATTATTTGTAATTATCCTGCAAGATGAATAAAATCCTTTTAATATCACTTTTTATACTCACCTGCAATATTACCTATTTAAGGGGACAAAATAGTATGTATCACGGAGAAATATTAGATTCAATATCTAGATTGCCCATTCCAAGTGTACAAATTTTGAATCCAAATACTTACAAAAAAAGTATAGCCAATGAATATGGGCAATTCACTATAAATGCCTCTGTTGGAGACACTTTGATAATTTCAGGTATAAACTACTATACTAAACATGTACTTGTAAAAGAGTCTAAAGGAGATGAGATAAAAATTTTTCTATCTGAAAAAACTTTTAACTTAAGACAAATAGTTTTAATCTCACATAATCTGACAGGGATACTAGAGATAGATGTAAAAAAAATAAAGGATAAGAATATATCAACATTGAAAAAGTTTCCAGGATTTAAAACCTCTGAAGATCTAGGAAATCCCAAACCTGCCGAAGCTACTATTTTTCAACCTATAGATTTTTTATACGATTTATTTAATTCTAGGTATGATGAAATAAAAAAATTAAAAGTGATAAGAAAAAAACAGGCTTTCATAGAGAAATTAAATATTAATTTTGTCGAAGATCTAATAACTAGATTGTCTAGCGTCTCTAAAAAAGAAATAAATGAGATATTAAACTACTGTAAGTATTCAAAGTCTTCTATATTAGAGTTATCAGACATGGAAATAATACAATCTCTCAAAGAGTGTTATGAAAGTTATAAGCTATCTAAAAAAGGGGTAAAGGGAAATTAATAGCTTTTTATATGATGCCTACACTGAGTGTTAATGTAAATAAGATCGCCACGTTGAGAAATTCCCGTGGGGGAGATATTCCAAACTTACTCAAGGTAGTTGCCGACTGTGAGAGCTTTGGAGCACAAGGCATAACGGTTCATCCCAGACCAGATGAAAGACACATCACCTACAGAGATGTTTATGATTTAAAAGATCAAGTAAAAACAGAGTACAATATAGAGGGAAATCCCATATCTAAGTTTATAGACTTAGTATTAGATGTCAAACCCACACAAGTGACCTTAGTCCCTGATGAAGAAAATGCCATAACTTCAAATTCTGGTTGGGATACTGTATC
The DNA here is from genome assembly GCF_002369955.1 of Ichthyobacterium seriolicida. Taxonomy (NCBI): domain Bacteria; kingdom Pseudomonadati; phylum Bacteroidota; class Flavobacteriia; order Flavobacteriales; family Ichthyobacteriaceae; genus Ichthyobacterium; species Ichthyobacterium seriolicida. The sequence goes on along the minus strand of NZ_AP014564.1, from coordinate 1,536,970 downwards.
GAATAAATCTTTTCTGACAGAGGTAATAAGTGAGCTAAAAAAGAATAATATTAGAACTTCTGTATTCGTATATCCAAATGAAAAAGATATAGAAGGTGCTGCCCTTACAGGTGCAGACAGGATAGAACTATACACAGAACAATACGCTAAGAATTACCAAAACAAAGATATCGTTATTAAGCCTTATATACAAGCAGCTAGAATAGCTAATAAATTAGGCTTGGGCGTAAATGCTGGACACGATTTGAATATAGACAATCTAAATTTTTTCAGTAAAAACATTCCACAACTCTTAGAAGTTTCAATTGGGCATTCTCTTATTTCTGATTCTATATACAACGGATTGGAAAATACCATTAAAATGTATTTAACACAATTATATTAAAATAACTATGAACGATATATTGCACTCGACAGTATTTGAAAACGGCAAGCAACCTCTTGTTATCTTACATGGATTATTAGGTATGTCTGATAATTGGTTGACATACGGCAAAAAAAACTCTGAATATTTTGAGGTTCACTTAGTAGATCATAGAAATCACGGCAGTAGTTTTCATTCAGATGAAATGAATTATACTGTTATGACAGAAGATTTAAAGAGGTATATAGATCATTATAATTTGTCTGATATACTTTTGATGGGGCACTCCATGGGAGGTAAAGTATCGATGAATTTTGCGTGTATGTATCCTGAGTTGATAAGCAAACTAATAGTAATAGACATTTGTCCTAAGAAATATAAAATAAATTTTACTGATCTGTTTAATGCTATACACGATATGCCTTTAGAGGATATATCATCTAGAAAATCGGCGGAGGAATTTATGGAAAAAAGAATATCAAATTATGGCATTAGACAATTTATTCTAAAGGGATTATACAGAGGAGACGACGATTTATTAGCTTGGAGATTTAATTCAAAAGTCTTGGAGAGGGAAATAGTCGAAATAGGAAAAGAATTACCTAGTTCTTTTTCTTTTGAAAAGGAAACATTATTTCTTTCGGGAGAAAAATCAGACTATATAGTAGATGCTGATTCAGAGATAATAAAACATCACTTTCCAAATAGTAAAATAGTTGAAATAAAAAATGCTGGACACTGGGTTCAATCAGATAATCCTGAAGATTTTTCACAACAAACTGATCTCTTTTTAAGAGGTTAAATATTGTTTTTTTTCGGGCTTTAAGCCATGTGACTTTCTTGATATAGGTTTTTGAAAACTATAACATTCCTAATTCTAACATGGCTTCTTCACTCATCATTTCTTTGGTCCAAGGTGGATCGAAAGTCATCTCTATTTCACAATTATTTACTACATCCAAATTTTCTACCTTGGTTTTTACTTCATTAGGCATGATCTCAGCAACAGGACAATTTGGAGAAGTCAATGTCATGAGAATCTTAACATCCTTGTCTTCACTTACGCTGACATCGTAAATAAGACCTAACTCATATATATCAACTGGAATCTCTGGATCGTATACAGTGCGTAAAACATCTATCACCCTTTCGCCTATTTCCTGTGCCTCTTTATCTGTCATTTTATAAAAATTAAATAATAATCAAACTGCTACAGAGGCTTTTATTGGAGCATGGCACATATAATTCTGAAGTTCAAAATCTTCAAACTTAAAATCTAAAATATCTTTTACTTGGTTATTTAACTTTATAGTAGATAAAGTTTTGGGCTCTCTAGACAGTTGCATTTTAACTTGATCTATATGATTGGAATATATATGTGCATCGCCCAAAGTGTGAATAAAATGTCCCAATTCCAAACCAGTTACTTGGGCAATCATGACAGTCAACAAAGAGTATGAAGCAATATTAAAGGGAACACCCAAAAAAGCATCAGCGCTCCTTTGATATAACTGACAAGACAGTTTATTATTTAAAATGTAAAATTGGAACAAAATATGACAAGGAGGTAATTTCATATGGTCTAATTCTCCTACGTTCCAAGCTGATACTACCAGTCTTCTAGAATTGGGATTTAACTTTATTTCATTTACAACTTTGGTTATTTGATCTATGCTTTGCCCAGATGCATTTTTCCAGCTGCGCCACTGATGACCATAAATAGGACCTAAATCGCCATTTTCATCAGCCCATTCATCCCAAATAGAAACATTATTATTTTTTAAATAAGAAATATTTGTTTCCCCTTTTAAAAACCATAATAATTCATGGGCAACAGAAGCGAAATGAACCTTTTTAGTGGTGACTAATGGGAATCCTTTTGAGAGATCAAAACGCATTTGATATCCAAATATGCTTAGAGTTCCAGTGCCTGTTCTATCATCTTTTTTGACACCTTCATCTAGTATAGTTCTCAAAAAGTCTAAATACTGTTTCATTATTTGCTAATTCTATTTATCTCATTTTTTATTTCTTCGGCCAATCTGTAATCTTCATCTTCAACAGCTTTTTGCATTAGCTTGATAAGAGTCTCTTTGGAATTTCTCAGTTTTGATTTTTTTTCATCTAAAAATTCTTCATCACTGTTATCTAATATTGTCAAGCCAGCTATATCCATAATATTTTTTCTTATGTATATGGGAGCCCTAAAACGTATAGCTAAAGCGATAGCATCAGAAGTTTTAGAATCTATGTTGTTTATCTCTTGTCCACCTCTAGAGCACACTATCGACGAATGAAAAATTCCGTTTTCTATTTTATCTATAATGACGTAAACTAAATCTATTCCATACGAATCAGAAAATATTTTGAATAAATCATGAATGGCAGGTCTGCTGTTATCAGTGTTTCTTTCTATAGCACAAAGAATAGATTGAGCCTCAATAGCTCCAATGATTATTGGTATTTTCCTATTCTCACTATTCTCACTTAAAATAATAGCATAGATGTTTTCGGACTTAGTATAAGAGATACCTTCTATACTCAACCTCAATAAATCTTTTTTCATCGTCAACATTTTTTAGGTATTATCATAAGCACTCAATAATACAGATAAATAATAATCCCTGATCTTATAATAATAAAAGTATATAAAAAACTCCTTTTTTCTAAATACGAACTGACTTGTTTTTGCTATTAAAAAGCTAACTACAGCCTAACACGGGCAAATATATACTGTTTATTCTTATTTTAAACTACTGAGCATTAAAATCGCAATCTCAATTAGAATACTTCAACCTAAGGTAAAAAATATATTTACATAAATTTGCCCGCTTATCTGTATTTACAAATTCTCGTTATGATGAAAAAAATAATCCTAATAACTATAACATCTTTTAATTTACTATCTTATAATCTTTTTTCTCAATCAGGAGGTATGTTGCTTCCACATACCATAGATAGTGATGAGGAAAAAGAAATGAAAAAAATGGGACTTCGTATATCTACAAAAGATATTTACAGTCTAAATAAACCTAGTATAAAAGACGCTGTGGTGCGCTTAGGAGGATGTACAGCTCAAATAATATCAGCAGAAGGCTTATTATTAACTAATCACCATTGTGGCTATCACAGTATACAAAAACACTCTTCTTTGGAAAATAACTATTTAAAAGAAGGTTTTTGGGCAAAGACTAGAAATCAAGAATTACCTAATAAAAATCTGAGTGCCACCTTTGTAAAAAATATATACGATATAACTGACTCTGTCCTTATGGGTATTACATCTGATATAAAAGAGAGCAAAAGAGCTGATATGATTTCTCAAAATATAGAAAAAATCAAAGAAAATACAATATTAGAGTCGCATGAGAATATTATGATAAAACCTTTTTATAATGGCAATATGTATCTGGCTTTTATAACTGAGGAATTTAAAGATATAAGACTTGTAGGAGCTCCACCTTCATCAATAGGGAAATACGGTTCAGATACTGATAACTGGATGTGGCCTAGACATACTGGAGATTTCACTTTGTTTAGGATATATGCAGGAAAGGATAATAAACCAGCGGAATTTTCTAAAGATAATATTCCGTATAAGCCAAAGCACTTTTTTCCTATTTCCATAGATGGAGTAGACGAAGGAGACTTTACAATGATATTTGGATTTCCTGGTAAAACTGATAAATATCTCCCATCAGTAGCTGTAAAACAGATAATAAACACCAATAACCATATTAAAATATCCATTAGAAATGAGTCTCTAAAAGTGCTAGACAGACATATGAGATCGAGTGAAACAGATAGAATAAAATACGCGTCTAAGCAATCTAGAATAGCTAACTATTGGAAAAAGTGGATAGGGGAGTCCTATGGTTTAAAACAAACAAATACTCTAGATAAGAAACAAGATTTTGAAGATGAGTTTAGAAAAAGAGTAAAGGGTAATAGAGAGTACGAAGAAATATTAGATGGATTTGAAAAATATTACAAAGAGATTTTGCCATATTCAAGGGCTAAGGATTATTTCACAGAGATGTATTACAATACTGATATATTAAAATTTTACAGTAAGATAAAAAGTTTCTTAGGCGATGGGGAGGGGACAGAAAATGCTGAAAAAATCAAAAAAGATATTCTAAACTATGTGGATGATCACTTTGATAATTACACAGAAAAAGTAGATATGGAAATATTTCAGAGTTTGATAGGTATATATATGGCTGAAATAGGTGAGGAGTTCATACCTAAATATCTAAATGATCTGTCAGAAGAGTATCAACGAGATTACGAAAAAATGTCAAAGGAATTATTCTCTAAAACAGTATTGACAAAGCCTAGAGCTCTTAAATCGTATATAGAAGAAAAGAGCATACCAGAATTGATGAAAATGATTTTGGAAGATCCCATGTGTAAATTATCTAAAAGCATAATAGAGGTATATAATCAGAATACTATGGTAAATTACGATAGAATTAATTCTGATATAAAAGATTTACAGAGGAAATATATAAAGGCTCAGATGGAAGTTTTTCCTGAGAAAAAGTACTCTCCAGATGCCAATGGAACACTTAGGTTGAGCTACGGAAAAGTCAGAGGATATAAGTCAGAAAAGGGAGTTGAATACAGTCCTTTTTCTTATTTAGAAGGAGTTGTGAAAAAATATAAACCTGGAGATTATGAATTTGATTTACCTCAAAAGTTAATTGACTTATATCAAAAGAAAGATTACGGCATTTATGGCAAAGATGGTAAGATGCCTGTTTGTTTCTTAGGTAGCAATCACACTACAGGAGGGAATTCTGGGAGTCCAGCCATAGATGCCCATGGAAATTTAATAGGCTTGAACTTTGATAGAGTATGGGAAGGAACTATGAGTGATATAAATTACGATCCATCTATATGTAGGAATATTATGGTAGATATTCGTTATATATTATTTGTGATAGATAAATTTGCGGATTCTAAACACCTCATAGATGAGATGGAAATAGTTCATCCAAAAGAGAAATATTAGAGTTTTAGAGTGAATGTGAATAGGATTAGGAGTAATTTTTCTAATTTAGCAGCTCTAAATATTTCAAATATTGATTTTGTATAAAGGGTTTGTTTATATATCAATTATTTTATTGCTTAGTTCAAGGGTATTTGCACAAAACCAACAAATAGACATAGGTTCTCCAGATTTAGGTGGTTTAATATACACAAAAATGATTTCAGGGGGTGGTGGATTTGCCTCTAATGCTTATTTGTTGAATATGAGGTATTTCTATGGAGAAATGGCTTTTTATAAAAATTCCTTTGAATTAGAATTTTCTATATTTCAGCACGAGAAAGAGATAAAAACCAATAGCATATATCAGGGCGATATTAGTAATAGGTTTGTTTATGGCAAACTAAATGATTTTTTATCCTTTAGGATTGGATGGGGTCGTATATATGAAATCATACCTAAACGAGAAGTGGGCAGTGTAAGTATAGAATATATCCTTTACGGTGGTTTTTCTCTTGGAGTATTAGTTCCAGTATATTTAGAGATAGCTCCCGTTCCCTTTATGGTAAAAAAAGAGGAAGAAAAAAACATAGAGAGATACGATCCTTTAAAACACGATTACATAAATATTATTAGAGATACTTCATTTTTCAATGGCATTAGTGAGAGTGTCATCTGTCCTGGAACCTATATTAAAGGAGGTTTAGTATTCGATTGGCATTTACTTAGAAAAAAGATCACCTCCTTAGAGGTAGGTGCTGTGATAGATTATTTTTTTAAAGAGATACCCATGATGCACTTAGCTAAAAATTATAGTTATTTCGCTGGATTTTACATAACCTTTAATTTTGGAACTAAATGGAATTAATGTCTCCTCCTGTAAAGAAGGAAAAACCAAAATGGTTAAAGGTAAAATTACCTATAGGAAAAAAATACACAAATCTCAGAAAGGTAGTTGATAATTATAAACTTCACACTATATGCGAGAGCGGTAAATGCCCTAATATGGGAGAGTGTTGGGGACAGGGAACAGCTACTTTTATGATATTAGGAAATATATGCACTAGGTCGTGTGGTTTTTGTGCTGTTTATACTGGGAGGCCTCTTCCAGTGGATTGGAATGAACCGGATAAAGTTGCACAGTCCATACAGCGGATGAATATAAAACACGCTGTGCTCACATCGGTAGATAGAGACGAATTAGAAGATGGAGGATCTATCATTTGGGCTGAAACTGTAAAGGCTGTAAGGCGTATAAATCCCAATACTACTTTGGAAACATTAATCCCAGATTTTGCTGGTAAGACAAAAAATATAGATAGACTCATAAAGGTAGCTCCAGAGATCATATCTCATAATATGGAGACAGTCAAGAGGTTGACACGTGCTGTGAGAATACAAGCCAAATACGAAAGGAGTTTAGAAGTGCTCAAGTACATTAAAGAAAACAAACAGAAAAGAACTAAAACAGGTATCATGTTAGGACTTGGAGAAAAAAAATCTGAAGTCATAGATACGCTGATAGATTTAAAAGATCATAAAGTAGACATTGTGACCATAGGTCAATATCTTCAACCTACCCCTAAACACTTGCCTGTTATAGAATTCATTAAACCTGAAGTTTTTCAAGAATATAAGAAGATAGGAATAGAAATGGGATTTAAATATGTGGAAAGTGGTCCTTTAGTGAGATCTTCATATATGGGAAAAAATCATTTAGTTTAGGGCGTTGTAATGGGCGATAAATTAATTTTCTTGGGAACTGGAGCGTCAAAAGGCATTCCAGAGATAGGGTCTAAAAATCCTGTGAGTTTGTATGCAAGAGAAAGAGATATCAGATTGAGATCATCGGCTTTATTGACTATAAAAGGTCTAAATTACTTAATAGACTGTGGCCCTGATTTTAGACAACAAATGTTGAAAGTTGGATGTTATAAGTTAAGAGCTATTATTTTCACTCATGAGCATTCCGATCACGTAGCTGGCATAGATGATATAAAAGCCATATGGCAGATGGATAAAAAAGATATGCCTATATATGGACAGCATAGAGTTATAAAAGCTATTAGAGATAGGTATTCTTATATGTATTTAGAACATAAATACGACTCTGTTCCTCGTTTGGAAGAGCATATTATAGATGTTAAAAAAGAGTTTTTTATAGGCGATGTAAAGTTTATTCCAGTTGAGGTAATACATGGAAAACTTCCTATTTTAGGCTATATAGTCAAAAAAACAGCATATATAACAGACATCTCTAAAATAGAAGAAAGTGAAAAAGAAAAGATATCTAATCTAGATAACTTGATAATAAGTGCTTTTAGAAAAGAAGAACATTTTTCTCATTTTAATTTAGATCAGGCTTTGGCTCTGATAAGAGAAGTTAATCCTAAAAAAGCCTATATAACTCATATTAGTGAATCAATGGGTTTTCACTGTGAAGTTCAAAGAGAATTGCCAGAGAATATATTCTTAGCATATGACGGTCTAGAAATTGATATTTAAAAGATTATCTCAAAATCCGAATATTAACCAATGGATATAAACTTAATTAATACCGATAGTGACCCTATAGTTGAGTTTTCCAAGTGGTTTTGTCATGCTAAAAAAGAAGATCCAACAAATTACGATGTGATGGTATTATCTACTTTACAATCAAATGGATATCCCAGATCTAGAGTTGTATTACTAAAGAGTTTTTGCCAAAAAGGATTTGTGTTTTTTACCAATTACCAAAGTGAAAAGGGGAGAGCTATAGAGAATAATCCCAGAGTTTCTCTTACTTTTTTTTGGCAAAATTTTAAGAGACAGATAAACATAAACGGCATAGCAGAAAAGATAAACGATACAGAATCTGATAAATATTATAGTTCCCGACCTTTGGGAAGTCAGATAAGCGCTTGGGCCTCTCCTCAGAGTGAGCAGATAGAATCGCGTGATTTTTTAGAAAAGAGATGGGATGAATTCAAAAGTAAATTCGAGATAGATAGGATATACAGACCAAAAAATTGGGGAGGCTATATAATAAATCCAGTACAAATGGAATTTTGGCAAGACAAAGAAGATAGATTACACAACCGCATATTATATAAAAAGGAAAAAGATATATGGGGAAAATCTATATTAGCACCCTAATTAATCAGAAGGGAAGAAGAAACTCTATTCAGCTCAAGTTTATTAATCGAACTTAGATTTCTACTCTTTATTGGAATTTGTATAATTCTAATAAACTCGCGTAAAATGTAATAATCTAAATCTATAGCATATTAAATTATAGATTTGATTTTCAGACAAAGTCTTTTTTAAAAAAAACGCATTATGAGAAAAATATTTTTACTTTTTGTTCTTTTATTTGTTTTTAAGTCATCTATAAATGCCCAATATAATCCTAGCAATAGTATAGATATAAAAGGTAAAAATATAATTAAGACAAATGTAATTGACATTTTAGTTCCTTCATTAAGTCCTTCATTAAGTCCTTTAATACGAGACTTGTATGACGACAGTTATAGTTTTAAATTATCTATACTATCACTTGGTTATGAAAGGGTTATAAATAATAAATTCTCTATTTATATTGATGTAATGACAGAAACTATGGATATTAGTTTTCACTTTTTAAATGTAGATGTCGCTTTTAGATATTATTTTTCAAATGGTGTTCCTACAGGTTATTTTTCAACTAATGCTCCTATAGGTTATTACTTGTCTGCTTCATCACATATGAGTAAAACCGATAGTCTATATGGCTTCAATCTAGGAATACTAATTGGATATCAGAATACTATACTTGGTACTGATATTTATTTTGATTTGGCATTAGGAATTAGATCAGGTATAAATACAGGTCTTGATCGACCTATTCAGTCAACGGGTGTTTGTTCTGTCGGTTATCTTTTTTAGGAATATAATTCACAAAACTAAATTTTTAGTTATTTATCGTAAACAGAATATGTTATTAATCTCACAATAAAAAAACGTATTATGAGAAAAATATTTTTAGTACTCACAGTCTTATTTATTTTTAATCCATCTATAAATGCCCAAAATAATCCTAGTGACAATGTGGAAACAAAAGCTAAAAACATAATTAAGATTAGTGCAAGTGGTGTATTATTATCTATGATAAACACTGTAGTTTTTCGTGTGAAAACTCTAAATGCAATTCCTAGATATGAAAGGGTTATGAATGATAAATTATCTCTAAATATTGAAATACTAACTCATATTGAAGATTATACAAATTTCCATTATTTCTATTGGGCAGCAAATGGCGGTTTTAGATATTATTTTTCAAATAGCGCTCCTATAGGTCTTTATTTATTTCCTTCTTTAGGGTATGGGAAGATTTATAAGGAAGATAATAAAGATGATAAACATAACAAGGAGGATAGAGATTTATTAAACTCAGACTTACTAGTTGGATATCAACATATTATAACAGGCACTAGTATCTGTATCGATATAGCATTAGGAATGACATATGGAGTTGGATTTACTAAAAATAGTACTTATCAATATAGTGGGGGGATGATAAACCTATTTTCTATTGGTTACTCTTTCTAAAATTAGATATTCTAGCAAATACTATTTAAATTTGGGTCTTTTTTTACACTTAAAATCTGCGTATAAAAACCTATGTTTTTCCCCAATTTAGAATTAAAGAATACTCGAAAAGTGTATAGAATATCGATGTTTGTTTTTGCGATATTTTTTACAGTGTATATATTTCCTAAAAAAAATAACTTCCAATACGAATATCAAAAAGGAAAACCTTGGATGAATAAAACTCTTTATTCCAAATTTGATTTTCCCATAATAAAAAGCGAAAAAGAAATAGAGGCTGAAGAGAATATCATAAAAAATAATTCTAAGTTATACTTCATAAAAAATGATGAAATAGTTCCAAATATCTTAGAAAATATAAGTAAACGCCTCTCTCTTTTAGATGTTATACCATACAGAGATATAATAGAAAAAAATAACTTATCCCATAGAGTTTTAAGGCATTTAAAAGAAATTTATAATAAGGGACTTGTAAAATCTGGTGTTAATATCAAATCTGCTGATCAGGTAGTTAGCATCGTGGAAGATAATGTTTATAGAGATATTATCTTCGAAGAGATGTATCAAAAAGATGATGCAATCGATCATATAATACAGAAACTAGAAATAGAGAATTCAGCGCTGTATTTACCAGTAAAAAAAATATTAATAGAATTAATAGTAGAAAATGTCTCCTTTAGCAAGGATAAGACTGATAAATTTTTAGAAAGAGAACTTCAAAATATAATTTACACTAAAGGACTAGTGTATGAAAACACTAAAATCATAGCCAAAGGGGATATTGTCACATCAGAAAAGATGGAATTATTAGACTCTTTAAAAAAAGGATATGAAAATAGATTAGAGGGAAATGTCGATATTGTATCTATTACAATAGGATTTATCGTTTTAGTATCTGTACTTTTCGTTTCACTTTATATTTTTCTAAAAAACTTCAACCCTAATGTTCTGAAAAGTAATAAGCACTTATCCCTGTTGATAACAATTATACTATTCATATTATTTATAACATGTACAATAATCAATATAGATTCTAGTTATTTATATGTTATTCCCTTTTGTTCTCTCCCCTTAGTACTTAGAACTTTTTTTGATAACAAATTAGCATTATTTGTACACATTATAACCATTTTGATGATCGGTATTGTGGTTTCAAACGGTTTTGAATTTATGTTTATTCAGATTGTGGCAGGTGTTATAACAGTTTTATATGTGGGCAACATAGTCAAAAGAGCTAATTTATTTATATGTGTGTCTAGGATAACCATTACATATATCGTAACATATATAGCATTTACTGTTATACAATCTGGTAGTTTAACAGATATAAATATGTCTAATATGTTAAATATAATGATGTTTTTATTTAGCGGATTATTGACTCTATTTGCACATCCTCTTATATACATGTGTGAAAAAATATTTGGGATTACCTCTTATATCTCTATTTTGGAATTATCCGATACAAATTCTCGTGTTTTAAAAAAATTAGCTAATAAAGCGCCAGGCACTTTTCAACATTCACTGCAGGTGGCTAATATAGCAGAGGCTGCAGCTATGGAAATAGGTGCTGATTATTCTCTCGTTAGGGTAGGGGCTCTATACCACGACATAGGTAAAATGTTTAATCCTTTGTATTTCATCGAGAATCAAAGAACGGGCAGTAATTTACACGATAAATTGAGCCCAAAGGAGAGCGCCTCTATTATCATAGATCATGTGACAAAGGGAATAAGTATAGCAAAGGAAAACAAGCTTCCAAATAAGGTAATAGACTTTATAAGTACTCATCACGGCACTTCTACGGTAAAATATTTTTATAAGTTAGAATTAGATTCAAATGAAAAAGTAAATAAAGAAGACTTTAAGTATAAGGGCCCTAAACCCTTTTCAAAAGAAACGTCTATTTTGATGATAGTAGATTCTATAGAAGCTGCATCTAGAAGTATTAATAATCCTACTATTGACGATATAGATGCACTAGTAGAAAAAATAGTTGAAGATCAAATAGAAGAAAAACAATTTAAAGATTCTGAAATAACCTTCAAAGACATAACAAAAATTAAAGAAGTGGTCAAGAGTAAATTGACAGATATATACCATTTAAGGGTAGAATATCCAAGTTGATTTTACAATGGGACGTGTACTATTTTCTTATCTTCAAAGAAACTCTCGCTAAAAAAATCACTTATTTTATATTCTTTAGAATTTGGAAATAAACTCAACTCTTTGGATAAGTCTCCACCTTTTAGAGACAGTATTCCATTTTTAATTTTGTGATTAGATTTTTTAGATATTTTGTTGCCAACCCATTTTGAAAGTTGTGATATATCTGTAACTGCTCTACTGAGTATAAAGTCGAATTTTCCCAATACATCTTCTGCTCTCATGTGTTTTACCAATACATTTTTTAAGCCTAAGCTTTCGGCTATAGAACCAGTAACTTTTGTCTTTTTCAATATTGAATCTACCAGGTAAAAATTTGTTTGAGGAAACAATATAGACAAGGGAATTCCTGGAAATCCTCCTCCAGTGCCCACGTCTAAAATATCAGATTTTGGAATGAACCCCTGTACTTTGGCTATAGATAGAGAGTGTAAGACATGTCTTAAATAAAGGTTGTCGATGTCTTTTCTAGATACCACATTTATTTTTGCATTCCATTTTTTGTATAGATCATCTAGTTTGGAAAATTGTTCTATTTGTGTGGAATCTAGCTCGTCAAAATAAGTTCTTATTAAATCTATATTCATCTAAAAAATTTTTACAAATATAGTTTCATAAAAATTAATCTTATTCATTAATAACTCCCGTATAAGTCTGCATTTATCCTAATACTTTTTTGTTAAATTCGCGGCTTTTACGTCAAACTCTAAGTTTATTTATATGGTATTATCTATGACAGGCTTTGGATATGTCAATCTTGAAAGCGATATAGGAAATATAGAAGTCTGTATTAAATCCATAAATTCCAAGTTTTTAGATTTAAATATTAAACTTCCTTATGATTATAAGAATAAGGAGATGGAAATCAGAAATATTCTCTCCAAGAAATTAATCAGAGGAAAAATAGACTTTTATATAAAACATCTTCCTTTAAAAGACAAGGAAGTTATCACGCCTGTTATAAATAGGGCTGTGGTTTTAGATTACATAGAGCAGCTTAAGTCTATAAGTCCAAATTGCCAAGACCATATGTATTTAGATATGGCTCTTAGTATGCCAAAAATATTTAAGATAGATGAGCAAGAAGAAGAAAATGAAACAGAAATATCTGAAATAAACTGGAAATGTTTTGAAAATGCTATTGAGTTAGCTTTAGAAGCTATTGTAAATCACAGAAAAGAGGAAGGAGAAGCTATAAAAAAAGATTTTCTACTTAGGCTGGAAGAGCTTGAGAGAGCTCTAACTGAAATAAAAGAAATGGATTCAGATAGAATTGATAGTGTGAAAAAGCGTTTGAGATCAAATTTAAATGAAAGTGAAATTAAAATAGATGAAAATCGTTTTGAACAAGAAGTAATTTTCTATTTAGAGAAATTAGACATCACAGAAGAAATAATTAGATTAGAAAATCACTGTAAATATTTCAAAGAAAATTTAGATGATAATATTCCTAATGGGAAAAAGATAGGTTTTCTCTCTCAAGAGGTAGGAAGGGAGATAAATACTATAGGATCGAAAGCCAATTACTACCCAATGCAAAAATTGGTAGTAATAATGAAAGAGAATCTAGAAAAAATAAAAGAGCAATCTCTAAATGTCTTGTAGTAAATCAGGGGGAAAATTATTGATTTTTTCGGCACCTTCTGGTTCAGGAAAAACCACCTTAGTAAAGTATTTATTAGAGATAAATAAGAGTTTATCCTTTTCAATATCTGCTTGTTCTAGAGCTAAGAGGCAAGGGGAGGTAGACGGTAAAAACTATTACTTTTTGTCTGTAGAGGAATTCAAGAAAAATATAGAAGAAAATAAATTTATAGAGTGGGAAGAGGTATATCCAAATAATTTTTATGGAACTCTAAAATCGGAGATAGAACGAATATGGTCATTGGGCAAACACGTCGTTTTAGATGTAGATGTAGTAGGAGGGCTAAATATTAAAAAGATGTATTCTAGACAGGCTTTAGCTGTTTTTGTGAAGGTTTCATCTTTGGAGGAATTAAAAAAAAGATTGAAAAAAAGAGCTACTGAAACAGATGAAAAACTCCAAATTAGAATTGAGAAGATAATCAAGGAATTAGAATACTCCAAATATTTTGATGCCATAGTTTTAAACGATGACTTGATTACTGCAAAAAAGCAAGCTGTTAAATTAGTCGATGACTTTTTAAAGTTATAAAAAAGAATGCGTGTAGGCTTATATTTCGGCACATTTGATCCAATTCACATAGGTCATCTCATAGTAGCAAATCAGGTTTTGGAACACACCGATTTAGAGAAGATTTGGATTGTGGTCAGTCCACAAAACCCATTTAAAGATTGCAATTCTATTTTATTAGATTCTCACCGTTTGAAAATGGCTTTTATAGCTGTGGAGAAATATGAAAACATAAGTGTTTCTGATGTAGAATTTAAACTTCCTAGACCATCTTATACATTCGACACTCTTGAGTATATAAAGGGTATTTATCCCGATCTTGATTTTTCTCTAATAATGGGAGGTGACAGTATAGATACTTTTCACAAGTGGAAAAATTACAAGTCTATATTAGATAATCACAGGATTTATGTGTATCCACGCACTAGTGAACAAAAAAAAAGTATAGAACACCCAAATATAATTTTGTTAAACTTTCCGATAATACAGATATCTGCAACCTATATTAGAAATTCTATAAAACAAGGCAAAAGCATAAGGCCTTTTTTGAATGAAAGGGTTTTAAAATATATAAGTATCAACAATTTATATAATAATTGTGTTTGAAAAAAATATAAATTTGCGCTGAGTGTTGTTACTTTTAACTTTTTAAAAACATAAAAATGGACGATAGAGGAGATATAAAAAATGAGATTTTTTCAAAATCACTTAGAGCGGGTAGGTATACTTATTTCTTTGATGTTAGGGAAACTAAAGCAGAGGATTATTATCTAACTATTACTGAGAGCAAAAAGTTTACAAATGACGATGGAAGTTTCCATTACAAAAAGCATAAGATTTATTTATATAAAGAAAATTTTAATGATTTTAAAGAGTATCTAAATGAAGCTATGGATTATATCATAGAAAAAAAAGGTGAAGAAGTAATTTCAGATACTTATAAGGACTATTCCGACTACGAATAATCTCTTTGCTTTTTAATTGTTTTTTTTGATTAGTTGGCATCTCGCTTATTATGCGGGGTGTCATTTTAATTTAGCACTCTACTTAACATAATATAAATTATAATCTTATTATTTATAATAAGCATGTCCATTATCTTTTTTAGTATTTCAGCAGAAGTTTTTTGACTTTAAACCTGAGTTCGATAATAATTTACTCAATTAAAGCACTTTAAAGCCTTGAATTAACCGATATTAAAGAGATTCCAATAACTACACTAGCAACCTCTTAAATCCCAATAAATTTACTTATTTTTTTAATTTAGCCGTCTACCAAAATAGTAAATAATATTAAACTTCGTACAATGAAAATTTTAAGAATAATTAATGCCTTTTTAATATGCTTAGTCACTTTGCTAAATATTGGACGGCTACTATATTAGTGCTTTTAGCAGTTCAGTAAGTGTCAATAATTATTTTAGGTTCAAGACAACTTAAGGGGATTTTTTCTTATCCATTTTAAGAGACAAAAATACAAATTTTCATTTCGATAATTAAACCTCCATTCACACTCTTTTAGATGATAATAAAACTTGTGCTTATGGACTCCTCTAAACCTGGATAATCGAACTTTACATAGTCCCCAAAAATTCTCAATTCCATTAATGTGATTTACTCCTTTAGCAAATTCATTTTCACTATGTTTTACTCTATAATGCCTTTTATAACCATAGTTTACCAAGCCGTCATAAGACTTAAACCCATCAGTATAAATTGTACTTTCTTTACTTGCTCTGCTCTCTATAATAGGCATTATTACTGATGATGAGCAGTTTTTTACAATTTGTGTATAAACTTTACCCTCTCTCTTTAACATACCAAATACTGGAACTTTTCCTCCTGATCCTCGTCCCCTTTTTCCCCTAACTCGTTTAGCTCCAAAATAACTCTCATCTAATTCTATCTCCCCTTGATTAAAGGGACTTTCTTCTTCGCATTTTTGAGCAATTAACAAACGTAATTTGTCAAAAATTTTGTTGATAGTATAACGACTTACATTAGTCAATTTACTAACTTTTTTCGCTTGAATATCTAGGCAAAATAACCGCAAAATAGACCTGAATTTTGCCTCAGAAATTCTTGAACGAATTATATACTTGTTTTTCATAGATAACATAAGGGGTTACACGCATGTAAATTTACCTTAAGTTGTCTTGAACCTTATTTTATAATCAAGGTTAATGAAAATAAAGGATTTATTAGGATGTGTTTTGTCATGTACAATTTTGTCCTTTGGTTCTTGTTATACGAATAGTACAGAATCGGAAAATCTCTCTTTAACTGACCGAAGAAATGAGTTTATATCAAAATGGAAGGGCAAAACAATCGTATTACCTATATATGATGGTGGTCAATACGATTTTAAAGTAAACTGGGGAGATGGTCAAATCGATCATATTAGTTCTTATAGGCCATTATCTCACACGTATAAGACTCATGGAGAGCATATTATATCTATTACAGGGAAAATCGAGGGATTCAACTTTGGAAAAGTTCCAACTAGTAAAGATCAAATAATAAGCATTGAAAAATGGGGCAATTTAAAATTACTCAACAGTGTAAAAGGTAAAAAACCTGTAATTAGAAATCATCGTGATCAGGTTAACAGTCTTTTCAGTCCAAATTTAGGATGTTTCCAAGCCTGTACTAATCTCAAGAGTGTGCCATCTAGTTCCCCTAAATTAGAAGGAGTTACTGATATGTCTAACATGTTTAGGGATGCTACTTCTTTTAAAGGAGATATTAGCCAGTGGAATGTAGAGAATGTTACTGATATGAATTCTATGTTTAATGGTGCTAAAGTCTTCAACGGAGATATTAGCAAGTGGAATGTAAAGAATGTCACTACTATGTCGAGTATATTTTGGAATGCCAGTTCTTTTAATGGAGATATTAGCCAGTGGAATGTAGAGAATGTTACTGTTATGTTTGGGATGTTTTCTGGAGCTAAAGTTTTTAACAGAGATATTAGCCAATGGAATGTAGAAAATGTCACTAATATGATTGGGATGTTTGGCGGGGCTAAAGTTTTTAACGGAGATATAAGTAAATGGAATGTAGAAAATGTGACTAATATGGCAGCCATGTTCTACGGAGCTAAAGTTTTTAATTCTGATATTGGCAAGTGGGATGTCTCTAGAGTTGCTAATATGGAAAATATGTTTCTAGGAGCTGAAGCTTTTAATCAGAATATTGGCTCATGGGACGTCAAAAATGTTAGTAATATGTCTGGTATGTTTCATACTGCTACCTCTTTTGATCAGGATATAAGTAAATGGGATGTAAGAAATGTTACTAACATGTGCAGCATGTTTATTAAAGCTGCATCTTTTAAGTGTGACATTAGCAGATGGAATGTAGAAAATGTCACTCATTGTGCTGGTTTTTCTGAGTATAACGAAAATACAAGTGTCAAAAATCTCTTTATCAATAATGAATGTAGAAATAAATATAGCTCAGAATAAATATTTTAGATATTTGTTTGTGATAAAAACAGGAATTTTAAGATGTTTGTAAAAATCAATCCATCGTGGAAAAAACATTTAAATGACGAATTTGAAAAGCCTTATTTCAAAAAACTAATCGAATTCGTTAAAGATGAATACAGCAAGCATAGGGTTTATCCAAATGGCAAAGAAATCTTCAGTGCTTTTGACAAATGTTGCTTCGAAGATACTAGAATAGTTATCTTAGGTCAAGATCCATATCATGGACCTAATCAGGCTAATGGATTGTGTTTTTCGGTAAAAAAGGGTATTCCCCTCCCCCCTTCACTTCAAAATATTTTTAAAGAAATAAAAGACGATCTAGGAATAGATATTCCCAATCACGGAGATTTAGAACATTGGGCTAAACAGGGAATATTACTCTTAAATTCCATATTAACTGTAAGGGATGGAATGCCTGGCTCTCATCAAAATAAAGGATGGGAAATATTTACCGATGCGGTAATAAAAATTATAAATGAAAAAAAAAGAGATGTTGTATTTATGTTGTGGGGAGCTTATGCTCAAAAAAAAGCACATTTCATAGATAGAGAAAAACATTTCGTACTGTCATCTACTCACCCCTCTCCCCTATCTGCACATAGAGGATTTCTAGGATGCAAGCATTTTAGCAATGCTAATAATTATCTAAAATCTAAAAACACAAAATGTATAAACTGGTAAATAGTCCCATTCTATTTCAGTATTTTTTTATATTATCTTTTTAAAAAACTAAATACTACTTTTGGGTAGTTTTGTTTAAAACATTAGAATGAGGTAGATGGAGAAAATTATTTTCTTTTTTGAAAAGAAGGGCTTTGATGTGTGTTCTAGAATATCAGATAAGTTTGGTATTATTCAAACTTCACATGTCAGGCTATTTTTTATTTATTTATCCTTTGCAACTGTAGGGGGCGGTTATTTTATATACTTGTTAATTGCTTTTCTATTTAAGGTTAAGGATAAATTTTTTGTGAAAAGAAAATCTGTATTCGATATATGAGATGAATCTTATAAAGACCAAACTGTATATTTCAGTAATAGTAGTATTGCTGATAGTGCTCATAGGCCTTAATGGGTATATGTATATAGGGAACTTCTCCTTTATAGATGCCTTATATATGACGGTTATAACCATCTCTACGGTAGGATTCTCAGAGGTCAACCCACTGGATAATAACACTAAGATATTTACTATTATCATGATATTTGGTAGCATATGTACTTATGCTTATGTGGTTTCTTTGCTCACCCAATACATGGTCAATGTAAATTTTTTCAAAGAATTCAAGATAAATAAAATGTGTAAAAAAGTAAAAAAATTAAAGGATCACACTATTATTTGCGGTTATGGGAGAAATGGAGCTCAAGTGGCTAGAAAATTGATCCATTTTGGAAAAGATATTGTGATAATAGAAAATTCACCAGAAAAAATAAATCATCTTATAGATAATAATATTCTATATGTAGAAGGTGATGCTACTTTAGACAGTTCATTAGAAAAGGCAAATGTCAAATACGCCAAAAATTTAGTTTCTACTCTGTCTTCAGATGTTAATAATTTATTTATAGTTCTCTCTGCTCGAAAAAAAAATAAGAATTTAAAAATAATAAGTAGAGCCTCTGAAGAGAGCTCAAAAGAAAAGTTTGATATAGCTGGGGCAGATAATGTAGTTATGCCTGAATTGGTAGGTGGAGGACATATGTCATCTCTAATAATTATGCCCGACCTCATGGAGTTTTTAAGTAATCTTCTTTCAGAAGATAAGCCTTCTTCTATGAATCATCTAAAAGAGATAAATGTAGATAATTTACATCCTGAAATGATAGGCGGCACAATTGCAGATATAAATATTAGAGAAAAAACAGGTTGTTTTCCAATAGGTTTCAAGACAAAAGAGGGTAAGTATATAATAAACCCTGATTCTAATACAGTATTAGAGTTGGGATCTAAACTTATACTTTTGGGAAAACAGAGTGAGATAGAAAATTTACAGATTAAGAATATTCTTTAAAACTACCATCTGTAAATAGTAATATAACTTTTTCTATACTTTTATTTTTTTCTTCCTCTTTTAGAGGAGATATTTTTTTGTCTGTTATTTCATTCCCAGTCTCTTTTACTTTTTTTTCTTCTTCTTCTCTAACAAAAGGAAGAGTATTCTCTTTGTTTTTATTTTCTAAATAATTCATAGAAGGTGGAGAGCCTTCTCCTCTAAGTATCCAAATGGGATCAATCTCTGGATAAGCATCACATATTTTATTCAATAAGTCTATGCTAGGCTTGTTACGATTGTTGAGTAAATGATGAATACTAGGAGTTTTTACTGCTATTTTTTTAGCAAAATCAGAAGGGCTCAGATTAGAGATTTTAATTATTTGTTTTACTCTTTCAGTATAATCACTAGTCATAATTACAATTATAAATTCTTGTTACAAATGTAAATAAAAATTATTTAAACAATTGTTTTAACAATTGTTACTAAAATCGAGTGTGAATGAGGATTCATCAGTTAAAACGCATCTTTTAAACTAAACTTACGCTTTATTTATTGGTGTTTATATACCTATAAATAAGCATTTTATGATTATTTATATAATTCTATACTTTACCTAAGTTTTTATTTTAACAATTAGTAATAAAGCTAATAATCCTTGTATTATCTATGGTTAACAGAATAGATATTTAATTCAGCTGAATAATGAGATGTAGAATTCCTTGATAGTGTTAAATTAAAACTTCATATTAATACACTTAAATAACTGATTTACAGGTATTTACATTACACAAAAAGAATCTAAGTGCCTTGGGTACAATTGTTTTTTAAATGCAGGCGATTCGTTCTTTAACATTTGTTAAAATCTTGATTTTTAGAAACTGTACTTATTACAAATGTTACAAGATCTCTTTTGATATATTTGCACTCCATATCTAAAAAAAATAAGGGCTAATGGAAAACGAACTTTACAATATCAATAAGTCTTATGATGTCTATAAAGAGACCTCTATTACAAACAGAGTTTTTAAGCACATCGATATTATGAATGTTCTAACTAAACATGAAAATTCTTCTCTTTTTGAAATAAAAACTATAGGAAAATCTGTTCAAGGTAGGGAGATAAAATCTGTCTCTTTTGGACGAGGGAGTATTAGAGTTATGATTTGGTCTCAAATGCATGGGAATGAACCTACTGGAACATCTTCTTTAATGGATATCTTGAATTTTTTCAATAGTGAAAATGGTGATTATCTACTAGAAAAACTTAGAATATTGATTATACCTATGTTAAATCCAGATGGAGCTGAATTATATCAGAGAAGAAACGCACAAGGCATAGATATAAATAGAGACGCTTTGCAATTACAAAGTCCTGAAGGTAAAATTTTAATGAGAGAAATAGAAAATTTCAATCCTGATTTTTCATTTAATCTACACGATCAACAGAGAGCTTATAGCGTTGGTAACACCAAAGAAACAGCTACTATTTCGTTTTTATCTCCTTCGGAAAATTATGAGAGAAGTATCACAGATAATAGAAAAGAGACTATGAGCATCATATGCTATATGAACTCGTTTTTACAAAACTTTATTCCTAGAAACATAGGTAGATACACAGATACATTTTATCCTACCGCTTTTGGAGATAATTTACAAAGGTGGAATTACAAAAATATACTCATAGAATCTGGAGGCTTCAAAAATGATATAGATAAACAACAAGTGAGAAAATTTAATTTTTTAGCCCTTCTATCGGGGTTTTATTTTATTGCTTTTGGAAGTGATAAAACTATTGATTACAAGAACTATTTTAACATTCCTAACAATGACAAAAACATTTGTGACACAATTGTAAGAGATGTAACAATTGTAAATAAATCAACTGAGTCTATTGTAGACATAGGCATTATGAATAATGAATTGTGGATTGAGAGAAATAACACTTTGGAAATAAAAGCTAGAATAGAACAAATAGGAGATTTATCAAATTTTGGGGCCTATAGAGAAATAGATGCTAAGAGAGCTCTATTTAAAAATATCGATGAAGAAAAACCTCTCACCTTCATGCAGGAAGCTAGTTTTAAAATAGGAGATTTAACTATAATAAATGGTAATATTGTCTGATAAACTAAGTTTTACTTTTTGTCATTATAATTTACAAAAGTGATAGAGAATTTAAATAATATAAAACATACAGATAGTAATAATTTCTTTATAATAGCTGGTCCTTGTCTGATCGAAAGTGAATATATGGCTATGAAAATAGCTGAAGGAATTTTAGAAATAACAGATATTCTCAAAATCCCTACTGTATTCAAAGGATCTTTTAAGAAGGCTAATCGCTCTAGGATAGATAGCTTTACGGGAATAGGAGATGAAAAAGCTTTGAGGATATTAAAATTAATATCAGATAAGTTTCAAATACCAACTCTAACGGATATCCACACAGAAAGGGATGCTGTTTTAGCTTCTGAATATGTAGATGTATTGCAGATCCCAGCTTTTTTAGTAAGACAAACAGATTTATTGTTATCTGCTGCTAAAACAGGGAAGTTTATAAATCTCAAGAAAGGACAATTTATGTCACCAGAGTCTATGAAGTATGCAGTCGATAAAATTGAAAAATGTGGTAATAATAATCACCTTGTTACCGATAGAGGGACTATGTTTGGATATAATGATTTAATAGTAGATTTTAGAGGTATTCCGAGTATTAAAAAAATCTCTACAGCCGTATTGGATGTAACACATTCACTACAACGACCAAATCAAAAAGATGGGATTACAGGAGGAAATCCCAATATGATAGAAACTATAGCAAGAGCTGGCATAGCTGTGGGAATTGATGGTATATTTTTAGAAACCCATCACGATCCTGCTACTGCTAAGTCTGACGGATCAAACATGCTGAAACTAGAGGATTTAAAAGATTTATTAATTAAACTGACAAGCATTAGAAAGGCCATTAATAATTTCTAGAATTATATAAGACACTTTATGCTATAGTGCCTTATAAGATTAAAGTCACTTTATTTTTGTAATTCTGATTTAATAGTTCAATTCAACAGAAAAATAAATGTTATTGTCCATATTATTTTTGATATCGTTATTGGGTATTAAATATGATACATTCATACTAAACTCTTGATAATTAAACCCTGAGCCAATGCTGAAATAATTTCTATACCCCTTTTCTATATCTTCATAAAAATATCCAGATCTAAAATAAATAGTCTTACTCCAAGAATACTCTAAAGCAAATGCGCTTGAAATCTCTTTTAATTCTTCTCTAAATCCATGGGGAGAATCGTAAAAAGATTGAATTATCCCTTTAACTATACCGACATCATTACTCATGCCTAATTCTATCTCCTTAGTTAAATTTCCATCTTTATCCCTTTTATAAATAGGAGGAGATGGAACTAATAATTTATTTAATTCTACAAATGCATTTAAAGCATTATTCTTATTGATATGAAAACCTAATCCAAATCCTATTTTCATATTAGTAGGTAAACTAATTCTATTTTTTCCATCTAATGAATACGAAATTTTTGGTCCAATATTAGTTAAGCAAACACCTATTGCAGGCCTTAATATATATTTTCTAATCTTGAAATCTGTCAGGTAATAACCACTTATATCTATGCCTATAGATTGTCCTACTTTAGAATTATCTACAATCTTTACATCTATAATATTAGAATTGATATACCTAAATGATATTCCCATAGAGAAATTTTGGCTCAATTTCATACTGTAAGCAACATCTATTGAAAAATCTAAAGGAGAAAATTTTGAATCATTTGTTTGTGTTGCATAATTTTTGATCTTAATGTCCTTAAGTGCACGGATGCTTCCACTCATAACCTTTGAATGGTCTAACCTATAATAAATAGGCATATAAAACATATATACTGGGTTGAGAGTCTTTTCAAACCAAGGTAGCATACTTATACCAATACCAAATTCCCCATCTATAAATGTATACTTCGATGGATTTACATTTTGAGAAAAAACATCAGGAGAAGAGCAAGAAGAAATACCAGCCAGAGCATTAGCTCTAGAATCTGGAGATATATTTAAAAAAGGAACTGCAATATTTATCATTCTATCACCCCTCTCTTGAGCAAGAGTATTAAAATCAATTAAAAACGTAAAAATAAATAATAGAGCTACACTTACAAATATATTTCCCCTAAAGTAAATCATAGGATTACTCTTTTTTAAAGGTATGTTAAAAAGTAATAAAACATACACGAAATGATAACAAAAAAACTAGATTAGGACAAGTATTTACGTTTTCTTGAAACAGATTTTATAAATAAGCTGAGTTAAATATCTTAATAACCCAACCTAGGCTTATAAAAAAAATGATTTCTTGGAAGAAGATATAAAAAAAATAGGATGCTAATTTTTTATTTAGATAATTTTCTTCTATTTAGCACGGCCATGTCCATGGCGCAAATAGCTGATTCTATGCCTTTATTACCTAGTTTTCCCCCTGATCTAGCAATAGATTGCTCTATATTATTATCTGTAAGAACGCAAAATATAAAAGGTATTGAATACTTGATATTCAAATCTTTTATGCCATTGGACACGGCTTGACATATATAATCAAAATGTTTTGTCTCCCCTTCGATTAAACTTCCTATACTAATAATGGCATCTATACTTGTATTACTCTCATATAAGAGTTTTGATCCATAAATCAACTCAAAACTACCAGGAACATTTAACCTAAAAATATTACCCTCATCTACCCCACTGCTCAATAGAGTTTCATTGGCTCCATTGTATAGATTCTCAGTTATCTGAGAATTCCATTGAGACACCACCAAGCCAAAGCTCATCTCACTAATATCCTCTTTGGAGATATTGTCTATTATAGAACCATATTTTCTATGTTCAGTAGACATTTAATCTTTATTAGCTAAAGCTGAATACTTAGACAGTTCTATATACTTTTCTACATCTTTTGCCTCTGCAGATTTTGGGAACTTATCTTTTATAGTTGTGAACATCTCAGTAGCAACAGAATATTTTTTTAACTCTAAAGCTACTATTGCGCCTTTCATCAAAAAGGTTGGAGCAGTTATATCATTATCACTAATACTTACAGCTTCCCTATATGAAGTCAAAGCCTTATCGTATTGTTTTAACTGAGAAAAAGCATCACCAATCCCTCCTTTAGCTATAGCCATAGAAAAAATATCTTTTGAATAGTAATCTTGTAAGAGGTTTATAGATTTTTCATATTCAGATTTTTTTAGGTATATCATACCTGCATAATATCTAGATAGATTAGCAGCACTAGTAGAGGAATACTTTTCTATAATATCATTAAAACCTGAAAACTGTCCATCACCGTCTAATGCTAAATCAAAATTGCCTTCAGAAAAATATACTTTTGCTTGATCCATATCGTTAATGGCCTCAATCTCTCTAGGAGATTTATAATAATTTGTATATCCCACGTAAAGCAAAAAGATAAGTACAGCAGATATTAACGATATACTTATTACTTTTTTATTACTCTCTACAAACTTTTCTGATCTAGATACTGTCTGACCTAAATCTTTAAATATATCTTCGTTAGTATCTATTTTTTTATTTCCCATAACAGTAAATAACTTTAATATTCAATAATTTTCAACAAGCGTAAAAACAAAATGACAATTAGATATCATCACTGTGTTTTCAAGGCTTCGGCACCACTTACTATTTCTAGTATTTCACCAGTAATATTAGCCTGTCTAACCTTATTATAAGTAACTTTTAATTGATTTTTTATATCATTAGCATTATCAGTAGCCTTATGCATGGCTGTCATCCTGGCGCCCTGCTCTGCAGAATAAGAATCTAAGATATAACTATATAATTCAATTTTTAAAAAATCTGGTATTAATTTTTCCAAAATCTCTATTTTGGAAGGTTCAAAAATATAATCTCCATTTGTTTGATCATCAGCATTGAACTCCTCTATAGGAAGAAACCTATTGACAACTACCTCTTGAGTAGATACATTTTTAAATCTGTTGTATACGACATAAACTCTATCGTAATACGAATTGAGATATTTATCAATAACATCACAAGCCACTTTAGAGACATTTTCAAATGTCAGATCATTGAATAACTCACTTTGATTATCGATTACATTTGTCCTCTTCGACAAGAGATCAAAACCCTTTTTACCTATTGTTAAAATATCTGTATTAGCAGAATTTTCTCCAATTTCCTTGATAACTCTCTTACATACATTAGAGTTAAAAGCTCCACATAGCCCTCTATTGGAAGTTATGACCAAAACGAGATTTCTATTAGAACACTCGCGTTGCCTAAAATACAAACCTACAGAACTTTCCTTTAGAGAAGCAGAAGATAAATTGTTTAAAATGCCTTTGAATTTATTGCTATAGCGTTTTACTTTAAGGCTCTTATCATGAGACTTCTTTAACTTGGTAGCAGATACCATCTTCATAACACTGGTGATCTGCATGGTCGAAGATACCGATGTTATTCTATTGCGTATTTCTTTTAAATTCGACATTTAAATCTATTTATTAACTACCTTTTTTATCAGTAAAAAGCACCAATTAATTTATATAATTAACAGATATATCCTTTGCTGTTTTTTCCAAAACAGCTGTGATATCATCTGTAAAATTACCAGCTTTAATATCCTGCAAAGTGCTCTTATGAGTATTTTCTAAATATTGCAAGTAAGAATCTTCAAAATCTTTTATTTTTTCTAAAGGAATCTTCGACAGCAGACCTTTTGTTCCTAGATAAATAATTGCTACTTGATGTTCTACCTTAACTGGAGCGCTAACTCCTTGTTTTAATATTTCTACGTTTACCTTTCCCCTCTGTATAATGTTTAGAGTTGCTTGATCTAAATCAGATCCAAATTTTGCAAAAGCTTCTAACTCTCTATACTGAGCTTGATCTAGTTTTAGAGTACCAGATACCTTTTTCATGGGTTTTATTTGAGCATTACCTCCTACACGAGACACTGATATTCCCACATTTATAGCTGGTCTTATCCCAGAGTTAAACAAATCTGACTCTAAAAATATCTGTCCATCTGTAATAGAGATTACATTAGTAGGAATGTATGCCGATACATCACCCGCCTGAGTTTCAATAATAGGTAAAGCCGTTAAGGAACCTCCACCTTTTACCTTTTCTTTTATGGAAACGGGTATATCATTCATATTGGAAGCTATCTTATCATTATTTATGATCTTGGCAGAACGCTCCAATAATCTAGAGTGAAGATAAAACACATCACCTGGATATGCCTCCCTACCAGGAGGTCTTCTAAGTAAAAGAGAAATCTCTCTATAAGCCACAGCTTGTTTTGATAAATCATCAAATATTATCAATGCTGGCCTACCAGTATCTCTAAAATACTCTCCTATGGAAGCACCAGAAAATGGCGCATAAACCTGCATAGGTGCAGAATGAGAAGCTGTAGCTGCTACTACAACCGTGTAATCTAAAGCTCCTTGTTTTTCTAAAACATCTACTATACTAGCCACTGTCGAAGCCTTCTGACCTATAGAGACGTACACACAGTAAACTGGATTTCCAGCGTCGTAAAATTCTTTTTGATTGAGTATAGTATCAATAGCAACAGTGGTCTTACCAGTTTGACGATCCCCTATTATCAACTCTCTCTGTCCCCTACCTATAGGTATCATAGAGTCTATAGCTTTTATACCAGTCTGCATAGGTTCATCTACTGGTTGTCTATATAACACACCAGGAGCTCTTCTCTCTAAAGGCATTTCAAATGTCTCTCCAGAGATTTCACCTTTGCCATCGATAGGCTTACCCATAGTATCTACAACACGACCTAACATGCCTTCACCTACATTGATAGATGCTATTCTGAATGTCCTCTTTACTATCTGCCCTTCTTTTATTTCAGTTGATAGCCCCAAGAGAACTACCCCTACATTATCCTCCTCTAAGTTGAGGACTATTCCCTCCAAGCCATTTTCAAACTCTACTAATTCCCCATATTTTACATTGAGCAAACCGTATACACGTACTATACCATCTCCAACTTGTAAGACTTTGCCCACCTCGTCCAAAGAGGTATTAGCCTCAAAATCTATGAATTCTTTCTCTAAAATTGCTGATACCTCAGCTGGCTTGATAACACTCATTTTATTTTATTATTTCACAATTCAAAGTTTACTTTTTACATCACAAAAGTATCACTGATATTTCTTTTCTAATCTTTTAAAAGCATTGAAAATGCTGCCGTCGTATTGATAGCCCTTAAACCTTAAAATAAGACCACCTATTATACTCTTATCTACAATATTTTCTATTGTGACAGAGCTATTAATGATAGTTTCAATCTTTTTATTCATATCAACTTTATCTTCCTCTTTGAGAGGAAGACAAGTAATGACCTCTACCCTTTCTATATTTTTATATTCATTAAAAAATACTTGGTACGAATCGACTATATCTAAAATAGTATCTAACCTTCGGCGTTTCTCCAATAGATAGAATAATTTCTCAGAGACATCACTAATATTCCCCTTAAAAACTTTAGTTAGAATTGTTCTCTTATTGTGAAGATTAATCACAGGATTTTTTATAAGAGCAAATAAATTATCACTATTTCTGATTGTTTGACCTATCAGAGTCATATCCTTGCTGACTTGTTCAGCCTTATTTAGGCCTTTTGCAACATTCAACAAGGCTTTGGCATATCTAAATGATGACCTTCTATTTATCATTTACAGATAATTTTAGATCAATACCTTTTAATGTCTCTTGTATCAAATCACTTTGATCTTTATCAGAAGAGAGCTCCCTTCTGACAATTTTTTGAGCTACTGTAATGGCTAAATTAGCTATTTCACTTTTTAATTCTAACATAGCCGACCTCTTTTCCTGTTCTATCTGCTCTTCAGCTTTTTTGAAAATATTTTTAGCCTCTTGTTCTGCCTGTTGCCTAGCCTCTGAAATAATCTTATCCCTTATTTCACGGGTTTCCTTCAAAACAGCTTCACTTTCAATTCTAGCTTCATTTATTACTTTTTGTCCTTCAGCGGATATATTATCCATCTCAATACGAGCCTTTTGGGCTCCTTCTAGAGATTTCTTTATATACTCCTCCCTATTGTTCAGGGCTGACAATATCGGTCCCCATGCAAACTTTTTTAGTAACAGTAATAGGATCACAAACGATATTATCATCCAAAACAACAACCCTAATCCAGGTTGGATTAGCTCTGAACCAATATTCAAAGTAATGAACATAAAAAACTTTTTAGGTTAATCAATGACAAGAAAACTATTCCTCTATCCATATATTATGTAATAAGAGATCTTATAGTTGCCTATACTTCTCTCCTACTTTATAAATGCACCAAATATTATAGCTATAAGACCAGCACCCTCTATAAGACCTGCAGCAATTAACATAGAAGCTTGAATTTTATCAGCAGCATCTGGCTGACGAGCAATAGCGTCCATAGCAGCGCTACCTATTCTTCCAATTCCAAGCCCAACACCAACTACCACTAATCCTATTCCAAGGTAAATCAATCCAGTTGCTTCCATTTTAAAAAATTAAATAATAAGTTAAAAAAAATTAATGTCCATCATCTACTGCCATTCCTATAAACAAAGCAGACAAAACTGTAAATATATATGCCTGTAGTGCTGCTACTAATAGTTCTAACATCGATATAAATAAAACTAAAAATACCGAAGCTGGTGCAACTAAAAGTGTCTTGAAAATTATAACCAATGATATTAGACTTAATATCATTATATGTCCTGCTGTGATATTAGCAAACAAACGCATCATCAAAGCGAATGGCTTTATAAAAATACCTAAAATCTCTACGGGAATCATAATTGGCAATAACCAAAAAGGAACCCCTGGGGGACTAAATACGTGTTTCCAATAAGCCTTTTTACCGTTGAAGTTTATAATAATAGAAGTTATTAGTGCCAAGGACATAGTAACCGATATGTTACCAGTAACATTAGCACCACCCGGAAAAATAGGGATTAAGCCCAAAAGATTGTTAATCCATATAAAGAAAAACACCGTCAATAAAAAAGGCAAAAACACATATGCATTTTTCTCACCCATGTTAGGTATAGCTATTTGATCTCTAACAAATACTATGATCGGCTCCACAAGTTTTGCCACTCCCCTTGGAGTAGACTCAATGCCAACTTTATATGACTTGAGAGCAGAGAAAAAAATCATAAACATTATAGCTATTGATATGAATATAGAAAGCACGTTTTTCGATATCGATATATCTATAAATTTTCCACTCAAGCCAGTGAAAACATCTAAAACAGATGCCCTTTGTAAATTGTTTGTAGAAACTATTCGGCCTTTGCTCATAGTGTAGCCCTCGTAATCTTCTCCGTGAGACACTCTGCTAGACATGAAGATTTTAAGACTCATGTCTTCTATTATGATAACTGGAAGCGGAATAGAGTAATGATGACCACCGTATGTGAATAAATGCCATTCATTTGAGTCAGATATATGTTCCATAATGACCTCTACAGCATTAAATTCTCTTTCTTGATTTATACTTTCAGAGGATTGGGATTCATCGACCAGATCCGATGGATTTATAACAACTACGTTACCACCCAAACACACTACACCTAAAGAAAAGAACACAACAGTGATAAACCACTTGGTAAGGATCCGCATATTTTTTTTACAGAGTATTTTTAATAATCATTTCTGCTTTGAAAAAGCACCGCGCAAAAGTAAGTTTAAAAATTTACTTGTCAAAAATATTTTTATTTGTGGTTGTAGTTGTATTTTTTCAGTTTACGATCATCGTTTCTCCAGTTTTTATCTACCTTGACAAAGAGTTCTAAATATATCTTTTTCTGAAAAAAGACTTCTAACTTAAGTCTGGATAATCTGCCTACGTTTTTTAATGCCAAACCTTTATGACCTATTATTATACCCTTTTGGGTATCTCTCTCTACTATGATATTTGATCGTATCTTAATTATTTTTTCCTCTTCTAAAAAACTCTCAGTGACTATTTCTACCGAATATGGGATTTCCTTTTTGTAATAAAGTAATATCTTCTCTCTTATTATTTCATTGACAAAAAATCGCTCTTCTTTATCTGTAAGAGTGTCCTTGGAAAAATAAGGAGGATGTTGTGGTAATAGAGATATTATCTCATCCATAAGAGATGAAATATTAAATTTTTCTAGAGCAGAAATTGGAAATATACGAACATGGGGAAACTTCTCTTGCCAAAAAGAAATCTCTTGTTCTAATAAATCTTGATCAGCCAAATCAATTTTATTTATAACTAATAGCAAAGGAGTCTTGGAACTATTAAATTTTTTATGAATAGATTCATCTAAATGTTTCTTTTCTCCCATTTGAACCATGTACAATAATACATCTGCATCTGATATGGCCGTATTAACAAAATACATCATAGACTTTTGTAATTTGTAAGCTGGGTTTATAATACCCGGAGTATCGGAAAATACCACTTGATAATCATCCCCATTTACAATACCCAAAATGCGATGACGGGTAGTTTGAGCCTTATGAGTTACAATAGATAGGGTTTCACCTATCAATAGATTCATAAGTGTAGACTTACCCACGTTTGGGAGTCCAATTATATTTACAAATCCAGATCTGTGTTTTTGCATTTGCATTAATGTGTGAATATCAAAACATGGAGTATAACACTCCTATCTCCTCCCCTATTTTGTTTTTGTAACTGAATAATTTAGAAAAAGTGCAATTCAAAATGCTTAGAAAACAAAACTTTAAATAAAAAAAATCTTATTCTAAATCTAAGGCCACAAATTTAGAATATTTTAAAGAAGAGTCCATCGTTGATAGAGCTTCAATCTAATGAGCTAATTTACCAAAAAATATTTGGATTTTTTCTGCCTGTTATGAAACTATTGACTATTTACATAAATTCGCGGCTCCTAAACTTTAGTTAAACTCTTTTTAAAAAATTTTTAAACTATGAAAACTAAGATTACCAAAATATTTACTCCATTTATAATTACAATTTCAGCAATAGTCGTTTATCATATTTTTTTCAATACTAAAGAAATTTTTATTGAAGATAATAGTCATTCGATTCCTTCATTTACTAATACCTCTATGAGATATAATGCTGGGGATTTTGTATCGGCATCTAAGATAACTATAGATGCAGTAGTACACATACACAATATTGCAGAGAGAGAGAATAACAATTTTTATGATTTTTTATTTTCTGGTAATACTAGAAAAAACTATAAAATTGGAGCGGGATCGGGAGTTATCATAACGGATAATGGATTCTTAGTCACTAACGCCCATGTAGTAGAAGGAGCCAGTGTACTGAAAGTAACTCTAAATAATAAAAAGACTTATACGGCTAGCGTAGTAGGCGTAGATGTCAAGACAGACATAGCCTTGTTAAAGATAGACGAAGAAAATTTATCACATATCAATTTTACAGATTCTGATAAAGTACAAGTTGGGGAATGGGTTTTGGCCGTTGGCAATCCCTTTAATTTAACTTCTACAGTTACAGCTGGTATAGTTAGTGCTAAGGCCAGAGATATAGGTCAGAGACAATACGGCGGAATAAGTTCTTTTATACAGACAGATGCCGTTATAAATACAGGAAATAGTGGAGGAGCTTTAGTAAACACTAAAGGAGAATTGGTTGGAATAAACACTTCCATTATGAGCCATACTGGCGTTTTTGAAGGATATTCTTTTGCTATTCCTTCTAATATTGTAAGAAAAGTAGTAGATGATCTTATGATTTACGGTTATTCTAAACGAGCTTATTTGGGTGTTAAAACCGCAGATTTAACTAAGAGCAATATAACCAGATTAAATCTAGATGTAGATACAACTGAAGGAACATATGTGTATGAATTAGTCGAGAATGGAGCCTCCCATATCGCTGGAATAAAACAAGGCGATATAATAACATATATAGATTCTAACAAAATAAGAAATAATTCAGAATTGGTAGGATATCTAGCAAGTAAAAAAGTGGGAGATAAAATTGAAGTAACTGTTTTAAGAGGAAATAAAGAAAGGAAAATATCAGTCAAACTGTTGAGTGATCAAGGTAGAGATACTATAGCCCATGATAAGAGAGAGATTTCTGAAAAGAAAATAATGGGAACTAAGGTTAGAGATCTCAATTCTCATGAACGAAGTGAAACTGGATTAAAATATGGAGTTAAAGTTCTAGAAATAGGCTCTGGAATATTTTCTAGAATAGGTGTAGATGTAGGAGATATCATCTTAGAGGCTCAAGGGACGAAAATAAATTCTGTAGAAGAATTAGATAAAATAATAAATGTAAAATCTAACGAAGGTATTACTCTTAAGGTAATGACCAAGTGGGGAGTTATAAAATACGTATCGTTTTTAAAAATGTAATATTCTGCTATGTCTAATGATTTTGTAGTATCAGCCTTAAAATATAGGCCCAAGGAATTCTCTGATGTAGTAGGTCAAAAGTCTGTAACGGATACTTTGATTAATGCTATTGAGAAAAAACGTCTAGCTCATGCCCTCTTGTTTACTGGACCTAGAGGGGTGGGAAAGACCACCTGTGCTAGGATATTAGCAAAGTATATAAATTCTAGTGAAGGTGATAATGAAAGTCGAGATTTAGATTTTAATGTATTTGAATTAGATGCAGCATCTAACAATTCTGTAGATGATATAAGAGCCCTTATAGAGCAGATTCATTTTTATCCTCAAAAGGGAAAGTATAAGGTATACATAATAGATGAGGTGCATATGTTATCTCAAGCGGCTTTCAATGCTTTTTTAAAAACCCTTGAAGAGCCACCTTCTCATGTCATATTTATTTTGGCCACTACAGAAAAAAATAAGGTTATACCGACTATTTTATCTAGATGTCAAATATTTGATTTTAACAGGATATCTACAAGAGATATAAAAGAGCATCTATCAGGTATAGCATCTAAAGAAAACATAAGCGCTGATGATGATGCCTTACATCTAATAGCACAAAAATCAGATGGATCTCTCAGAGATTCTCTATCCATATTTGATAGAATAGTCAATTATTGTGATGGTAAAATCACTCTTAAATCTATTTGTGATAATCTAAATATATTAGATTACAACTATTACTTTAGGATAGTAGACATATTTTTAGACGGAAGTATATCTAATTCACTATTGCATTACAATACTATTTTAAATAATGGATTTGACGGACATAATTTCATAATTGGTTTATCAGAACACTTTCGTAATCTTTTAGTAGGTAAAGACCCTTCTACTGTGGATCTTCTAGATGTTGGAAAGAGTCTTAAAAAGCAATATGTAGAGTATGCAAAATCAGTTAAGACAGCAGATGTAATAACATCTTTACAACTTTTAAGCGAATGCGAATATAAATACAAGACCACCGAAAACAAACGTCTATTAGTAGAGATAACACTAATAAAATTAACCTCTCTTTTCTCTAAAAAAAGCATTGATAAATCTCCTAGGACAAAAGAAAGTATTAAAGCATCTCCTATTGAAAGTGTAGAAAAAGATAACAGCCCAAATAGACCTAATGAAATCATAGCACAAGAGACTAAATCAACAGATTTAGAAAAAAAAAAAATAGAAATCTCTAGGTCTGATAAAATAAAATCAGATCGTGCAGACCGTGCTAGTGCTCCTAGTGGAGGTTGGTCTTCTATGTCCATTAAGTATTTTAAGGAGCGAGATGATCTGACAGAAGAAAAACCACCCTCAGTAGATAAGCCTTTCCAAAATGATGATTTAAAATTAGCTTGGAGAGAATATTCTAATATTCTTCATAGAGAAAACAAATCTCTATCATTACAAATTCTTATGAAAGAGATGCCAACACTTAAAAATTCTAATGAAATACATTTTTGTGTTCCAAGTAACTCTGCTCGTATAGAATTTGAAGAAAAAAAAGAGGAAATACTTAAATTTCTGAGCAAGAAACTCAGCAATCACAGCATAAGCTTAAAGTTAGAAATCAAACCTAAAAAAGAAAAAGATAATCCAAATAAGGTGTATAAATTACAAGAAAAATTAGATTATATGATAAATAAAAATCCTGAATTTAAAAAGATGAAAGACAAATTAGACTTAGAATTAGGATAAAAATAAAGTCTGTAATTTAAACTCTGTACAACCTATAAAACCTAATAAATAGGATATACTTTAATTTACAGGCTCTAAAAATCCCTTTGCCATATTTTTAAAAGATTCTATTTGTTCTATTTCCCATTGGGAATCCTTATTCATCTCTAGAGCCATTATTTTAGCTACCTCTGGAGCTATTTGCACAGCTGTATTAGCATCCAAAAATAGCATTCTGGTTCTTCTAGACAATACATCTTCTACAGTGCGAGCCATTTCATTTCTGACTGCCCACACTACTTGAGCTTTTGTATGATTAAAGTTTTGATGTAATTTTTCTCCCAATTCTGGGTTTTCCTTTATTAAAGAAAGAATTTCAGTTTTATCACTTCCGTAAATATCTAAGTGATCATCTGGATTTACATCTTCTATATATCCGTGTACAGGCATATTTTTAGTCAGAGATGATCTGTTTTCTAATTTTCCAATCTCTATAACTTTATCTATCACGTCTTGTGCCATTTTTCTATAGGTAGTCCACTTCCCTCCAGTTATGGTTATGAGATCTGATTCAGATACGAAAATCTTATGGCAACGAGATATATCTTTGGTATTGGATTTGTCATTTTCTGGAATTATCAAAGGTCTCTGTCCAGCAAAACAACTCAGTATATCTTTTCTTTGAGGAGGTTTGGACAAATATCTGCCAGATGTACTTAAAATAAACTCTATCTCTTTGTCTAAAGGCACAGCCTCCAAAGAGGGCTCTTTTACTGGAATATCTGTAGTCCCCACTATTAACTTATCATGCCAAGGAATGGCAAATAGCACTCTGTTATCATCAGTCTTAGGTATTACTAGAGATTTATTTCCATCCATAAAGGATTTATCTAAAACTATATGAGAGCCTTGACTTGGTTTAATAATATTATGATTGCTTTTTTGGTCCATCTGTAAAATATCATCTACAAATATTCCAGTAGCATTTATAATATTTTTACCCCTTAATACGATTTTATTTCCATTTTCTTGATCCTCTGCAACTACTCCAGATATTTTGTTATCTGTTTTACTTAGTTCGACTACTCTGCAGTAATTCAAAACTACTCCCCCTTGGTCTACACAAGTCTGAGCTAGGTTTATTGCAAGTCTAGAATCGTCAAATTGTCCGTCTTTGTAAAGAACCCCTCCCTTTAATCCTTCTGTCTTGATATTAGGTAAATACTCTATTACATCTTTCTTGGAAATATAAACAGATTTTCCCAAGCTCATATCTCTTGATAAAATATCGTATGCTTTGAGACCTATAGTATATTTTAATATATCTAGATAGTTATAACATGGAATTATAAAATCTGAATCACTTGCCAAATGAGGAGCGTTTTTTATCAATAATCCCCTCTCATAACAGGCCTCTTTTACTAAACTTATATTTCCTTGTGCTAAATATCTAATCCCTCCGTGTAATAGTTTAGTGCTCTTGCTAGAAGTCCCCTTTGAAAAATCATTTTGTTCTATCAAAACGGTACTATATCCTCTGCTAGCGGCATCTACAGCCGCCCCTAATCCTGTAGCTCCCCCTCCTATTACTATAACGTCCAATACTTTTTGTGTATCTGATAATTTTTCTATAGCCAGATCTCTATTGTATTTCATTGAGATAAATTTACTTTTAATACTGTAAGTATGCCATACATCAACATGATAAGGCGGGCAAATTTAATTTTTTACTTTAAATTGCAAATACTCTTATTTTGAAAATTTAGTACTCTTTAGAATTTTAAGGCAAGACCTATAGTAAAGTATTGTTCTATATCATTAGATTTAATATCTTCTATGTAATCATTTTCTACTACTCTTTTGACATTTTCATTTTGATTAAAAATATCATAAGCTTTAAATGTAATAGTCCAATTACTTATTTTGTAATCTAAACTAGCGTTATATAGAATTGAACTTCTTTGGAATCCTTCATTTACATAAGGATTGTGATTATATGATAAATTATTATCTATAGATATGCTTTCATATATGTAAGCCAATATATCTAGTGATACATTTTGTGTTAAAAAGAAATTATCCTGAAATTTTTCTATACTATAAGTCGCATTATTCATTCCTATATTATATCTAGAAAATATCTCTAAAAAATCACTCTTATAAGATAATATAATTCCTGGAGAAGGCCTTATAGTAAATGTATAGAATTCAACATCATTACTAAAGCTATAACTCTTATCTAAGGACAAATTCATCATTAAGCCTATATCAAATGGATTTATTTTGTAAGAATATCTAAGAGAAAAACCCAAGCTGTAATCTCCATCTACATTGACAAAAGTTTTTTTTCGTTTTAAATTTTCATAAGTCGTAGTTTTAGCTATGATACTATTTCGTCTAATAGTAGCATTTACAGAAGTATAAAAGAGGTTTTGTTTATTCTTATTAAGCTCCCTATATCTGTAGGAAATATTAATGTTGTGGTTATTGGTACTTTTTAGATTAGGATTTCCTATTTTTATATTCATTGGATCATCCATATTTGGTACGGGATTAATTTTATCTATACTGGGAATTACATTCGCAATAAAGTAAAAAAGAAAAAAATCACCTATATCTATAGAAGAGCTTAAAGCTAAGTCGTTAAAAACTTTTTCAATATCTAAAGAAGTATTTAGTTTGTCTTCATTTTTTACTAAAACTCTATCTAATCCCATAGAAATATTAATCTTTATTTTATCGGTCGCATTATTGTATTTTAATCCTATC
Organism: Ichthyobacterium seriolicida; assembly: GCF_002369955.1. NCBI lineage: Bacteria > Pseudomonadati > Bacteroidota > Flavobacteriia > Flavobacteriales > Ichthyobacteriaceae > Ichthyobacterium > Ichthyobacterium seriolicida. The sequence goes on along the minus strand of NZ_AP014564.1, from coordinate 1,499,307 downwards.
TCAGGATTCTGCACTAGGTTTTTAGTTCTAAAGTCATAGCTCAGTTTGGGATCTAATTTTGACATATATTCATTTGTATGATCATTGAAATTATACGTATTCTTAATACTATTATTAGTGATTCTAGAGATCTTATGACTGAGAATTAAATGGAATACATCTTGTTTAAAGGGATAATTATATTCTATTTTAGCTGTTAAATTATTTTTTTCACCATTATCATTTATTTTTTGTCGCATTATTTCTATGTCATTACTCGTTGTATTTCCCGACTTAGAATTAAGTTTATCATCTGATTTACTCAGAGAGTATTGTTGATTTAACAACAAGTTTATATATCCATTACTTTTGCCAAATCTCTTAGTTATTCCTACTTTATTGTTTATTCCCATATTATAACCTTGAGAGTTCTTGTTCACCTCAGAACCATTTAACAATTCACTTAGATTATTAACGCTAAACTCCTCTGTACTTTTAAGTGCAACATATTTTTTGGATAAATTAAGGCCAACAGACAAATTTACTTGTGTGGTAGAATCTACTTCAAAAGTTAATTGAGTATGTATGTTATTAAAATTATTGTCATTTTTATCAACAGTATTTTTTTTTGAAAAATAATTGCCATTAGGTAAAAAATTATTACGCTTTGATTCTCTTATTATATCTTGGTTTTCTTTTAAAAGAAAATATGACACAGAAAAATCTTTGACATATTTCCAATCATTAGCAGAATATGATAATCCTAATTCTCCATCATCCCTAAATACAAAATTGCTTTTACCACCAAAAAGACTAACATTTTGTTTTTTATCGAAATAATTAATCATGGCATTTGCAGAATAGATATTATTTATTCCATATTCCCCATAAAGATCAGTTAAAAAATCACCGTCCTTATCTTCTTTTAATTCTATATTCATAGTTTTTTTATCTGGATTACCTTGCTCTCCAACAAATTTTTCTTTTTCTGTTTTAGCATTGCTAAACTGTATAGATTCTACATCTTCTTTATTTAATCTTTCAATGGCTACTTTCCCATCTTTACCAAAGAATGATTTTCCATTTACTAATACTTCTGTAATTTCTTTTCCATCTATAGAAATAGTTCCGTTCTTACTTATTTCTATTCCAGGAATTTTTTTCAATAAATCTTTTACATTAGCTCCAATCTTAGTTTTAAAAGAATCAGAATTAAACTCTATAGTGTCTTTTTTTATAATTACGGGTAGCTTTTTTTCTATTAGCTCTATTGTCGGGAATTCTTTTTCCTCTACCTCTAAAAGTATTTCTCCTATATCGTATGCTGATTTATCTGGTTTAATAGTTCTTTTATACATCTTGTATCCCATAGAAGATACAATAAAAAGTATTTCACTATAACCATTTGAATTGAGAGAAAAAAAACCATTTTCATCAGAAATACCGTAATCTATCTGAGTTGAATCTTTAGCTGATTCCATATATACGGTAGAATATTCTATAGGTTTTTTAGTTATACTATCTAAAATTTTACCTCTTATTTCAAATTTTTGAGCATAGCCTATAAAAGAACTTATAGACAATAGTGATATGAGTATTTTTCGCATGTTTAGGTGTTTTTCCTTTAATTTAGTAGTTAAAACAAAACTTTAATCTCAAAACTGACATAATATGTCTGAATCTTATAAATTAGGAAAAGAGGGTGAACAAATAGCAGTGTCTTTCTTAAAAAAGAAAAACTACAAAATACTAGATCTAAACTTTAGATTTCAAAAAGCAGAAATAGACATCGTAGCAGAGGTAAAAAATACTCTTGTGATAGTTGAAGTAAAAACTAGAACATCAGATTACACCCCAATAGAATCATCTATAAATGATAAAAAACTAAAACTAATAACTCTAGCAGCTAACGAATACCTAATACGCAATAAAATAAATCTAGAAACTAGATTCGATATTATTTACATAATTAAAAAAATAAATACAACAGATATCAAACATATCAAAAATGCCTTTGTAGCCTTTTAAGGCTATTTAATCCCCCAACTCTAAAATAGTTAGGAGACTTATATACTAGATTTCAGGAAGCTTCTTTTTACAATCTTCAAATGTTTTAAACACTCTGTTTTGAGGTATAGTATCTGGAATGATATTTAACTTGTTTAGCATCTCCATGGGTTGCTCATCCAAACCTGACATCAAGACCTTAACACCGGAACCTTCTATCTTCTTTATCAATTCTTCCATGGCGTAAACACCTGATTGATCTATATAAGAAGCCTTTCTCAGACGTATGATCAGAATCTCTGCTTCTTTGGGAACATTAATACTTTTGAAGTACGAAGCTACACCAAAAAACAAAGATCCATATATTTCATTTATAAATACTTTGCCCTTTAATCTCTCTGGAAGATTGATGTCTTTAAGTTTAAAACAAGCTTTAGTTTTATTTTCTATCATATCACTGGTATTTTTCATATAAAAAACTGAAGCTAATACTATACCTATAAATACAGCATTCAACAGATTTCCGAATATAGTAACTGATAAAACAACTATCAAAATAAAAGCAGAAGTCTTAGGAACTTTTAATATATGGCGTAGACCTTTGTAATCTAGAATACCTAATCCTACAGTTATCAAAATACCAGACAAAACACTTAAAGGAATATAGGCTGCATACTTACCTAAACCTAATAAAATAGCTAACAGAAGCATTCCGTGTATAACTCCTGACAACCTAGTCTTACCTCCAGAATTTATATTTACCACCGTACGCATAGTAGCACCAGCACCTGGGATCCCTCCCACTACTCCAGATAACATATTGCCTATCCCTTGACCTATCAACTCCTTATTACTCCTGTGATTAGTCTTTGTTAAATTATCGGCTACTACCGAAGTCAATAGGGAGTCTATAGCTCCTAATACTGATAACATAACAGCAAATTGAACTATCAAAATAATATCTGAAAACTCTACTGATGCCATTTCACCTAACATCACTTTTGGTAAACCAGAAGGTATTTCACCTATGATAGGTACACTCATGTCTAAAAGCACAGACACCACTGTACAAAATATAAGAGCTACCAAAGCGCTAGGTACTGCTTTAGTTATCCTTGGGAATAAATATATAATAGCTATTGTGCTCAAACCTAAAATAACAGAATGCCAATTTATATCTGAAATAGGATTGCTAATATTTTGAAACACTCTTATTGCAGTCCCTTCAGAAGCGTGTCCCATAAATGGATATATCTGAAATATTATTATTATAACACCTATACCTGTCATAAAACCTGAAAGGACAGGGTAAGGCATATATTTTACGTATTTACCCAGTTTTAATACACCCAATATAATTTGGAATATTCCAGAGAGAATAAAAGTAGCAATTATCACTCCCATGCTCAATCCACCATCACCTGACATGAGAACAATTATGGAACTTGAGACAACAGTCATAGGTCCAGTAGGACCACTAATTTGCGTATCTGTCCCTCCAAATAAGGAAGCGAAAATACCTAATATTATAGCACCGTAAATGCCGTATTCTGCACCCATGCCCGATTGAACACCAAAAGCTAAGGCTAAGGGTAAGGCTACAACACCAGCGGTTATACCTCCCATCAAATCGTACTTTAACATCTTAAACATAATCCATGTACTTTTATTGTGATATTTAAATTGATATCAGATCGTTTTATTAAAACAAACTGCGAAAAATTACTGGGCGCGAATCTAAATAAAAAAATAACAACTACTCTTAGACAAAGAAATATTTCCCATAAAGAATCTGGTTACAATTACTGACCGTCAATATTAAAATATAACATTAAGTTTATACATTTGTCGACCATTTAAGTCGAAAAAAAACACAAAATATAATATGTCGTCATCTATATCTGAATTAAAAGAATACTGCGTTCAAACCCGTAGAGATATTCTCAGAATGGTTCACTCTGCAAAATCAGGACACCCAGGAGGATCTTTAGGGTGCACAGAATTTATGGTGGCTCTGTATTTTGAAATTATGCATCACAACTACCATTTCTCTATAGATGGAACCAATGAAGATATATTCTTCTTGTCGAATGGACATATTTCACCTGTGCTGTACAGCGTCCTAGCGCGTTCGAAATATTTCCCAGTGAGCGAATTAAAGACTTTTAGAAGAATAAACTCCAGATTACAGGGACATCCTACAAATCACACTGGCTTGCCTGGTGTAAGAGTAGCCTCTGGATCTCTAGGACAAGGCATGTCTGTAGCTATTGGAGCAGCTCTATCGAAAAAAATAAATGGAGACGAAAGATTGGTATTCAGCCTACACGGTGATGGAGAAATTCAAGAGGGGCAAATATGGGAAGCAATCATGTACGCGTCGGCAAATAAGGTGGATAACCTAATAGCTACAATAGATGTAAATGGAAGGCAGATAGACGGAGACACAGACAAAGTATTGCCCATGGGAGACATATCCGAAAAATTTAAGGTATTTGGATGGGAAGTCATAGAACTAAAAGAGGGAAATGATATAGAAAGAGTCGTAGAAGTATTAAATTTATCTAAGCTGAAAGCTAGAAAAAATAAACCTGTTTGTATTATCATGAATACTGAAATGGGAAATGGAGTAGATTTTATGATGGGAACTCACCAATGGCACGGCATAGCTCCTAATGATGAACAATTAGAAAAAGCTCTAGAGCAAAATCCAGAAACATCATTAAAAGACTATTAAAATTTGGATTATGAACACAAAATATGTAGATACAGGTAAAAAAGATACTCGTTCGGGGTTTGGGGATGCGTTGACAGAATTAGGAGAGACAAACAAAAAAGTAGTTGGACTTTGTGCTGATTTAACTGGATCTCTAAAAATGGGAGAGTTTGCAAAAAAATATCCAAATAGATTTTTTCAAATGGGTATAGCAGAAGCTAATATGATGGGCGTAGCTGCTGGATTATCCATAGGAGGACAGATTCCTTTTGCTGCTACTTTCGCTGCTTTTGCCACTGGAAGAGTTTATGATCAGATTCGTCAATCTATAGCATACTCACAAAAAAATGTAAAAATAGCAGCCTCTCATTCTGGACTCACATTGGGTGAAGATGGAGCCACACATCAGATATTGGAAGATATAGGCCTGATGAAAATGATACCTCATATGACTGTAATAAACCCTTGTGATTACAATCAAACTAAGGCGGCAACTCTAGCTGTTGCAGATTACTACGGACCTGTTTATCTGAGATTTGGCAGACCTGCAGTACCTAATTTCACTCCTAAAGATGAATACTTCCAAATAGGAAAAGGGATACTTTTAAATGAAGGAACTGATGTAACCATTATAGCAACTGGTCATCTAGTATGGGAAGCTATACAAGCTGGTGAATCTTTGAAAAAAATAGGGATAGATGCAGAAATAATAAATATACACACCATAAAACCTCTAGATGAGCAACTCATCTTAAAGTCTGTAAACAAGACAAAATGTGTAGTAACAGCCGAAGAACATCAAATAAATGGAGGTCTTGGAGATAGCATAGCACAATTACTATCAGCTAATACCCCATTCCCCATAGAAATGGTAGGCGTATACGATGTATTTGGAGAGTCAGGAACTCCATCTGAACTAATGGAGAAGTATGGATTGACCTGCGAGAATATCACGGAAATGTCAAAAAAAGTTTTAAATAGAAAAATATCTCTTAACTCAGATAGTCTTTCTCAAAAATATCTGCCATAACTTTAGGTTTGAAATTGGGTATTTCGTTTTAAATAAATATTCGATAATAATTCTAGCCATAGTTCTTTATTTTCATATCCGAACTTAGACACAGGTAATGATAAATCAAGAAAAAATAAATGAAATAATAAAGAGAATCGATCATCTATATACATATCTGGATATAGAGGGTAAAAAAACTGAAATAGAAAATGAGGAGGAAAAAACTAGAGATCCAAAATTTTGGGACGATCCTAAAAAGGCAAAAAAAATCCTACAAGAAATAGACTCCAAAAAAAAGTGGATAACAGGTTTTAACGATGTAAAAAGTAGTTTAGAAGAACTATCTGTATCTTTTGAATTATTCAAGGAAAATGAAATGTCACAGGAAGAACTCTCAAAATACTTCTGTGATACAGAAAAAAAAGTATCAACCTTGGAATTCAAAAATATGCTTTCTAATGAGGAAGATCAATTACCTGCTATCTTACAAATAACAGCTGGATCAGGTGGTACAGATAGCAATGATTGGGCTAGTATGCTAATGAGAATGTATATCATGTGGGCAGAAAAAAACGGCTGTAAAGTAAAAGAGTTAAACTATCAAGATGGAGACGTAGCAGGTGTTAAAACCGTAACTCTAGAGATAGATGGAGACTATACTTTTGGATATCTAAAAGGCGAAAATGGGGTGCACAGGCTCGTGCGTATTTCTCCTTTTGACAGTAATGCTAAACGCCATACATCTTTTGCCTCGGTCTATGTCTATCCCATGGTAGATGATACTATAGAGATAACTATAAATCCTAGCGATATTTCTTGGGATACTTTCAGAGCTTCTGGTGCTGGTGGACAATCAGTAAATAAACTAGAAACAGCTGTAAGACTAAAACATCTCCCTTCGGGGATAGTTATAGAAAATTCTGAAACTAGATCGCAATTATCAAATAAGGAAAAGGCTCTGAAGCTTTTAAAATCTCAACTATACGAAATAAAACTAGAAGCACAGAGAAGTAAAAGATCAGAAATAGAAATACAAAAGAAAAAAATAGAATGGGGATCTCAAATAAGAAATTACATAATGCATCCCTACAAATTGGTCAAAGATATAAGAACATCACACGAAACAGTTGATGTGGATTCTGTTATGAACGGAAATATCGATGACTTTATAAAGGTTTACCTCATGATGATGGGACAACAAAAAAAAGATCTTGAATAATATCACTCACAAAACTAATAGATGAAAAAATTATCACTAGAGTATAATGTTTTACCGCCTAGAAAAACGATAGAGGGTAAAAAATCACCTTCAATTATAATGCTTCACGGCTATGGAAGTAATAAAGAAGATCTATTTTCATTTGCAGAGGAATTACCAAAAGAATTCTGTGTGATTTCAGCACAAGCCCCTATTGAAATGGATATGGGAGGCTATTGCTGGTGTGAAATAAATTTTGAAAATGAAATAAAAGTTATAAATCCACAACAGATAGAAATGTCTGTAAACTTGCTCTTAGAATTTATAAATGAAATAAGTGAAAAATATAATCTAGCTCCAAATGAAATATCATTTATGGGATTTAGTCAAGGGGCTATCCTAGCTTATATATTAGCTTTAAACTATCCAAAAAAAGTTAAAAACGTATTAGCTTTAAGCGGATATATCCTAGAAGATTTTTCTCCTGAATTTATAAAAAAAGAAGACTATTCTCATATAGATTTTTTTATTTCACACGGAAAATACGATGATGTGATTTCAATTAATCTACCTCGAGAATCCCTTGAAATTCTCAAAAAATTTGAACTAAATTTCTCATACAAAGAATATGAAATGGGACATGGTATAGATAAAGATTGTTTCGATGATATGATACAATGGATAAATAAAAAGATATAAATCATTTTTCGAGATGAAATACAATTTTATTGAAATAGAAAAAAAATGGCAAAAATATTGGTCAGACAACCAAACTTTTAAAGCAGAGAATGACAGTAAGGATCCTAAGTGTTACGTATTAGATATGTTTCCCTACCCCTCTGGGGCAGGCCTACATGTAGGCCACGCGTTGGGATATATAGCATCTGACATCTATTCTAGATATAAAAGACACAAAGGGTTTAATGTGCTCCACCCCATGGGATACGATTCATTTGGATTGCCAGCTGAACAATACGCCATTGAAACGGGTCAACACCCACGCATTACCACAGAGAAAAATATATCTAAATACAGAGAACAATTAGATAAAATAGGATTGTCCTTTGATTGGAGTAGACAACTGAGAACATCTAACCCTGATTATTACAAGTGGACTCAGTGGATATTCAGTCAAATATTTAATTCTTGGTACAATAAAGACACAGAAAAGGCTGAAAAAATAGAAGACTTAATCTTAGAGTTTGAAAATAATGGCAACGAAAATATAAATGCCGTATGCGATGATACAGAAATCTTTAATGCCCAAGAGTGGAGAGAAAAAAATCAAAGACAACAGAGAGAGATACTCCTAAATTATAGATTGGCATTTTTATCTGAAACTGTAGTCAATTGGTGTCCTGCACTTGGAACAGTACTGGCCAATGACGAGATAAAAGACGGATTATCCGAAAGAGGCGGCCATAGAGTCGAACAAAAGTCCATGAAACAGTGGAGCCTTAGAATAACGGCATATGCAGATAGATTATTAAGTGGATTAGAAAATATAGATTGGCCTGAATCTATAAAAGAAACACAGAGAAATTGGATAGGTAAATCCATAGGATGCGAGATATACTTTGAGATTTACAATCAAAAGAGCCTACAAAAAGATACGATAACTGTATTTACTACTAGGCCTGATACTGTATTTGGAATATCTTTTATAGCCTTAGCTCCCGAGCATCCACTCGTGAAAAAAATAACTGTTGATAAATATAAAAAAGAAGTAGATGATTATATCTCACAGACAAAAAAGAGAAATGAAAGAGACAGGATATCAAATACTAAAATAATTTCAGGGAAATTTACAGGTTCTTATGCCGTACATCCTTTCACTCAAGAGAAAATCCCAATATGGATAGGAGATTATGTACTTATGAACTACGGCACAGGTGCTGTAATGTCGGTTCCTGCAAATGACAGTAGGGATTACAATTTTGCAAAAAATTTCGACCTTCCAATAAAACAGATAACACTAGAGGGAGATATAAGCAAAGGTGCTTTTGAAAGCAAAGAGGGAACTCTGATAAACTCAGATTTCTTAAATGGACTATCCATAAAGGAAGCTACAGAAAAGCTTTTAGAGATTATAGAAGAAAAGGGTATTGGAAAGAGAAAGATAAATTACAAAATGAGAGATGCTGTCTTTTCGAGACAGAGATATTGGGGAGAGCCTTTTCCAATCTATTTTAAAGATGATACTCCTTATCTTTTAGAAGAAGATGAACTCCCTTTAAAACTCCCAGAAATAGATAATTACCTGCCTACCCAAGAAGGGCACTCTCCTTTGGGAAGACTTAAAAACTGGGAGACTAAAGATGGATATCCTTTAGAAAAAAATACTATGCCAGGTTGGGCTGGATCGTCGTGGTACTTTTTGAGATATATGAATTTAGAGAATGAAGAGAAATTCTTAACAAGGGAAACAGAACAATACTGGAAAGATGTAGATTTATATATAGGAGGAGCTGAACACACAACTGGACACTTGTTATACTCTCGTTTTTGGTTCAAGTTTTTAAAAGATATGGGGATAGTATCCCAAGAGGAGCCTTTTAAAAAATTGATTAATCAAGGCATGATACAAGGCACTAGCGCATTTGTATACAGGATTAAAGGAGAAAATAAATTCGTGTCTAAAGGACTTAAAAATAACTACAAGACTACTGCTCTATACGTTGATGTAAATCTAGTCGAGAATAATATTCTAAATATAGAAGGATTTAAAAAGTGGAGAGTTGAATTTGCAAACAGTGAATTTATCTTAGAAGAGGGAAAATATATATGTGGAAGCGAGGTAGAGAAGATGAGCAAATCAAAGCATAATGTAGTAAATCCAGACGATATAATAAGTAAATATGGAGCAGATACATTCCGTATGTACGAAATGTTTTTAGGGCCACTAAGCCACTCCAAACCTTGGAGTACTCAAGGGATAATAGGAGTTTATAACTTTATTAAAAAATTGTGGAAACTGTATTCCAATGATGAAAAATTTTATGTGAGTGACGAAAGAGCATCCAAAGAAGAATTAAACATTTTACACACAGTTATAAGGAAAGTAGATAAGGACACTAGCAAATTCTCCTTTAATACCAGTGTGAGTGCTTTTATGGTGGCTGTAAATGAATTTAGAAAGTTAAAATGCGATAAAAGAGAAATCTTGGAACCATTTATAATACTCTTATCTCCATATGCCCCACATATATCAGAAGAAATATGGAATAAATTAGGACATAACACTTCTATATCAAAAGAGCCTATGCCTTGTTTCAACAAAGAATTTCTATTAGGATCTGCTGATATAGATTATCCTGTAGCTTTTAATGGGAAAACTAGGTTTAAAATATCTGTTGCAACAGATATGGATTATGAAGATATAGTAGATCTTATAAAAAATCACCAACAGTACGAGAAAAACACTGAAAACAAAAAAGTTAAAAAGATTGTATTTGTCCCAAATAAAATTATAAATGTAGTAATGTGATACACTCTCCCAAAGAAATAAGTGTATTAATAATAGGCGCAAACGGACAGCTAGGCAGTGAGTTTATAAAATTATTCGATAAGACAAAAGTAAACTACACAGCTACTAAAAAATCGGACTTGGATATAACAGACCAAAAGGCTGTAATAGACTTTATAGGATCGAATTATTTTTCTCATATAATAAATTGTGCTGCGTATAACGATGTAGATAAATCAGAAATAAACAGAGAATTATGCAGCAGTATAAATACCAAAGGGCCTCTTCATTTAGCTAAAATATCAAAAAAAATAGGAGCTGTATTTATCACTTATTCAACAAATTTTGTATTCGATGGAAATGCTAATAGCCCTTATAGTGAATCTTCTCTAACCTCTCCCCTATCCTTTTACGGTGAGAGCAAATTACAAGCAGAAAAACTAGTCTTAAAAGAATTGTATGAGTGTTTTATAATTAGAACATCATGGGTTTTTGGCATAAATGGAGATAATTTCAATAAAAGCCTCATAGAATGGGCCAAATACAAAAATGAGATAAATGTGCCATGCGATCAGATATCATCTCCTACATACGCCAAAGATTTGGCTTATTATTCTTGGGAATTATTAAAAACTGATGAATATGGATTATACAATTTATCTGGAGGTGGAGTATGCAGCAAATACCAAAAGGCAGAATTTATATTAAATCAAATAGGATGGAAAGGAAAGCTGAATAAAGTGAGTTCTTCCTATTTTAAAACTCTAGCTAAAAGGCCTAGATATTCTAAAATATCCAACGAAAAGATAGAGAAAACCTTAGGTCTAAAAATTCCTAATTGGAAAGAGTCTACACTAGATTTTTTGCAGAATATTTAGCTAACTAAATATTTTATAAAAGTCCGTTAATAAAAAGCTTCTCAATCAGAATAATTACTGCTATTTTAGATCTCTGATTTGGTTTTTTATCTAAATAGAGATTTGATTGAATCGTTTTTTTGTGGTCAATGGTTTTAATTGAGGTATTAAAGTCATTCGTATTTTTTTAATAATTATAAAAATTTGAAAAAAATGAAAAAAAAAATTTTAAAAAACACTTTATCATTACTAACGCTTGGGTCGATAATCTTTTCTTGTTCTAAATCATCTGAAACAGAGCAGAAAGCTAAAGCAGCGATACAGAAAGTAATTACAAGTATCAATGGTATTGTGTTTACAAAAGCTAAAAATAGTACAGGAAACCCTGCTACTCCTACTGAAGCTTATAAAGCTCTTTTTATTAAAAAGACTCCTGCTCTTCCCTATACTAATAACTTATATAATAAGTTTGAAAATTATACGATTAAAGAATACGGTGTTTTTAAAGTGCTTGTACCATTTGACAAAACATTGAACATAGAAACTGCTGAGACACTAACGGCTACCATTACTCTTAATGGGAAAATAGAACCAAATATCTATTTAGGGGACAGTACAACTCCAATTGATCCTAACGCTACTTCTTTTGATCATGTTATTACAACTAAACTAGTTCACAAGGACCTTATAAAATCTGAAGGAATTAGTCATAGTTTTAAACTCAGCAGAAAAGAAAAAGGTTCTGATCCTGTTGAAAAAGTATGTAAACTGATCTTCGTTCATGATACTCCTTCAACTGATTGTAGTATAATTAAGTTTGCTCTTAGCAAAGGCGCTACTGACGCTACTGGTAATGCTAAAATGACTGTTGCTGGAGGCTTGGCAGTTTTAGGTACTAAAAAACCTACTGGTGACGGAAATACCAAAGCTACCCCTGTAGAATATGAGATAGAAAAAGCTGCTTTCAGTAACATCGCAGCAAATGATGTTCTTAAAGCTGACGCTATGATCCTTCCAGATGGAGCTACCATATCTACGAAGGATGCTGGAGGAGACGATCAAACTAATAAAGACCCGATAATCGATGGTATTACTGTTGCAGCAAATCCAACTGATGATGTTAGTATATATTTTAAAGTAGTAGCCCAAGATGGGGAAACACAGAAGTTCTACAAATTTACATATAAAAATTCCCTTAATACGGAATAAGATAAAACAGTACTATTTTAATGGTTTACTATTTTAATCTCCTGGCTAAAAGTTGGGGGATTTTTTTGTGGGTTATTTTATAAGATGATAAATAAAAAAGCTTCTCAATTAAAATAAAGCTACTAACTTAGTTCTTTGATTTGGTTTTTATCTAAATAGAGATTTGATCGAATCATTTTCTTGTGGTCAATGGATTTAATTGAGGTATTAATGTCATTCGTCTTTTTTTAATAACTATAAAAATTTCAAAAAAATGAAAAAAAAAATTTTAAAAAACATTTTATCATTACTGACTCTTGGTCTTGTAGTTTTTTCTTGTAACAAACCAAGTGAAGGACCTAAAACAGAGGAAGAAGCGATAAAGAACACAATTGCGAACATTAAACGCATTGTATTTACAAAAGCTAAAAATAGTACAGGAACCCCTGCTAGTGCTGCTACTTCTGCTTATGCAGCTCTTTTTGTAAAAAAGACTCCTGCTGTTACATATGCTGACTTAGATACAGAATTTCCTGCAGCTATTCAAGGTGATACTGTTATTAAAGTAACAGTACCATTTGATAAAACATTAAACATAAGTACTGCTGCAACGCTAACAGCTACAATTACTCTTAATGAAAAACCTGGTGAAAATGTTTATTTAGGAGACAAAAAATTAACAGACTCTACCGCTCCTTTTGATTATCCTATTAGCACTCAATTAGTTCATGCCAATTTAATAGAAAGTACAGGAGGTGTTAGCCAAGTTTTAGAAATCAAAAGAAAAGACAAAGATGGCAAGGTTCTTATTAAGAAATCTTTTAAAGTGGTATTTATTCATGATGCTCCTTCGAATAACGCTATTATAGGACCAGATGATTTTAAATTTACTGTTGCTGCTAGTGGTGCTAATCTTGCTACTTCTTTTAGAACTACTACTAACCCAGCTAGAACAGCTAACTCAATAGTTAAAGCTCATCGTGTTACTATTACTGCCAATACTAATGACGGTACAGCTGCTGGTAAAGAAATTGAATTTCAGCTTAGAACTAAAAAGGCTAGCGGTACTGGTGATGATTCTACAATGGGAGAGCTTGAGTCAGCAGCCAATGCTACTACTTATTTCAAAGCAGATGCATTAAAACTTCCTGATGGGGCTTATATTGAGGTTGGAAATACTGAGTGTACTGGTACTCCTTCAGTCTGTAATAATGTCAATCCAATTACTGGAGTTAAAACGGGGGGCACTACTACAGCTGACACTACAGACCTTAAAGGAGCAGGAAGTAATGCAAGTATTAGCTATAACTTCACAGTAGTAGCTCAAGATGGAACGACTAAAAAACATTATAAATTAACAATTAATGCTGCTGCTCCTACTGGCGCTTAGTGTTATTCAAAATCACAATTGATTATTTAAATTATGAAAACAAACAAAGTATTTAAAAACATTTTATCATTACTAACGCTTGGATTAGTAGTTTTTTCTTGTAATAAACCAGGTGAAGGATCTAAGACAGAGGAAGAAGCGATAAAGAACACAATTGCGAACATTAAACGCATTGTATTTACAAAAGCTAAAAATAGCACCCCTGCAACAAACCCTAATACCGCTACTCCTGCTTATGCAGCTCTCTTTGTAAAAAAGACTCCTGCTGTTACATACGCTGACTTAGATACAGAATTTCCTGCAGTTATTCAAGGTGATACTGTTATTAAAGTAACAGTGCCATTTGATAAAACATTAAACATAAGTACTGCTGCAACACTAACAGCTACAATTACTCTTAATGAAAAACCTGGTGAAAATGTTTATTTAGGAGAGACTAAATTAACAGACTCTACTGTGCCTTTTGACTATGAAATTAGCACTCAATTAGTTCATGCTGAATTGAAAAAAACTGCTGGTGTTAGCCAAATTTTAGAAATCAAAAGAAAAGACAAAGATGGAAATGTTCTTATTAAAAAATCATTTAAAGTGGTATTTATTCATAATATTCCTTCGAATCTTTGTACTATAACCAAGTTTGCTCTTAAAAAACCTACTTCTGGCACTACTACCCCTACTGGTAATGCTAAGATTAAAGATGGTGCGACAGGTCTTGCTAATGGAATATTAGTTTTAACTCCCAAAGAAAGTACTGGTAACGGAAATGCAAACAGTACCCCTATAGAATATGAGTTCAAAAAAGATGATCACACAGAAAATAGTGGCCTCGCAGCAAATGATATTCTTAAAGTTGACGGTATGGTTCTTCCCAATGGAGCTACTATATCTACGGATGGTGCAGTTACAAGTTCTGATACTGCAAAAAATCCAATAGAAGAGGGTATTACCATTCCAAGTACTGTTGCTGATACAAGTATATTTTTTAAAATAGTAGCCCAAGATGGGATAACAGAGAAGTTCTATAAATTTACATACAAACACACCTAGTAAGAAATAAGATAAAATGAAATCATTTTAATGGTTTGCCCTTTAAATCCCCTGGCTTAAAGTTGGGGGATTTTTTTGTGGGTTATTTTATAAGCTGATAAATAAAAAACTTCTCAATTAAAATAAAGCTACTAACTTAGTTCTTTGGTTTGGTTTTTATCTAAATAAAGATTTGATTGAATCATTTTCTTGTGATCAATGGTTTTAATTGAGGTATTAATGTCATTCGTCTTTTTTTAATAACTATAAAAATTTCAAAAAAATGAAAAAAAAATTTTAAAAAACATTTTATCATTACTGACTCTTGGTCTTGTAGTTTTTTCTTGTAATAAGCCAAATGCTGAAACTCCTAAAACAGAGGAAGAAGCAATACAGAAAGCAATATCGAATATCAAAAGTATTATATTTACAAAAGCTAAAAATAGCACCCCTGCAACAAACCCTAATGCCGCTAATCCTGCTTATACAGCTCTCTTTGTAAAAAAGACTCCTGCTGTTACATATGCTGACTTAGCTACAGAATTTCGTGCAGTTATTGAAAATGATACTGTTATTAAAGTAACAGTACCCTTTGATAAAACATTAAATATAAATACTGCTGCAACGCTAACAGCTACAATTACTCTAAATGAAAAACCTGGTGAAAATGTTTATTTAGGAGACAAAAAATTAACAGACTCTACCGCTCCTTTTGATTATCCTATTAGCACTCAATTGGTTCATACCAATTTAATAGAAAGTACAGGAGGTGTTAGCCAAGTTTTAGAAATCAAAAGAAAAGACAAAGATGGCAATGTTCTAGTCAAGAAATCTTTTAAAGTGGTATTTATTCATGATACTCCTTCGAATAACGCTATTATAGAACCAGATGACTTTAAATTTACTGTTGCTGCTAGTGGAATTAACGCTATTGCTAATTTTAGAACACTTACAACAGCAAGAACAGCTAACTCAATAGTCAAAGCTCACTATGTTGCTTCTACCGATAGTGATGTAAAAAACGGCACAGAGACCAAACCATTTGAATTTCAGCTTAGAATAGGGAAATCTAGTGACAGCAACGGCACTGCTGATGATTCTGCAAATGGGGAGCTTCCAAAAACTAATGGAGCTACTGCTACTACTTACTTCAAAGCAGATGCATTAAAACTTCCAGATGGGGCTTTTATTGAGATTGGCACTACTGATTGTGCTGGTAGCGGTAGTAGTCCTACTACTTGTGATAATGTTAACCCAATCACTGGAATTAAGAAAACTAATGGTGCTACTGGAGCTACAACAGACCTTAAAGGAGCCGCTAGTAACGCAAAAGTCGAATATAAATTCACAGTAGTAGCACAAGATGGAACGACTAAAAAATACTACAAGTTAACTATTAACGCTAACGCTCCTACTTAGGAGTATTTAAAAAATCAATTAATCATTAAAATTATGAAAACAACTATCTTTTTTAAAAATACTTTATCATTACTAACGCTTGGGTCGATAATCTTTTCTTGTAACAAACCAAGTGAAGGACCTAAAACAGAGGAAGAAGCTATACAGAACACAATTGCGAACATTAAACGCATTGTATTTACAAAAGCTAAAAATAGTACAGGAACCCCTGCTAGTGCTGCTACTTCTGCTTATGCAGCTCTTTTTGTAAAAAAGACTCCTGCTGTTACATATGCTGACTTAGATACAGAATTTCCTGCAGTTATTCAAGGTGATACTGTTATTAAAGTAACAGTGCCATTTGATAAAACATTAAACATAAGTACTGCTGCAACGCTAACAGCTACAATTACTCTCAATGAAAAACCTGGTGAAAATGTTTATTTAGGAGACAAAAAATTAACAGACTCTACCGCTCCTTTTGATTATCCTATTAGCACTACATTGGTTCATACCAATTTAATAGAAAGTACAGGAGGTGTTAGCCAAGTTTTAGAAATCAAAAGAAAAGACAAAGATGGCAAGGTTCTTATTAAAAAATCTTTTAAAGTGGTATTTATTCATGATGCTCCTTTGGATAACGCTATTATAAGACCAGATGATTTTAAATTTACTGTTGCTGAGAGTGGGATTAACGCCATTGCTTCTTTTAATTCTCATACTGCTGCTCCTGCAGCTAGTAGTATAATAAAAGCTCATTATGTTGCTTCTACTACTAGTAGCACTAAAGATGGCACAGAGTCTAATCCATTTGAATTTCAGCTTAGAAAGGCAAAAGCTAATACTGCATATTCTGCAAATGGTGGAGAGCTTAAGACTGATGGAGTTGATAATAGTGCTTATTTCAAAGCAGATGCTTTAAAACTTCCAGATGGGGCCTATATTGAACTAGGCACTACTGATTGTTCTGGTAATACCACTACTACTCCTTGCAGTAATGTCAATCCAATTACTGGAGTTAGAACAGGCGGAACCGCTAGCACTACTACAACAGACCTTAAAGGTCACTCTACATCTGGAACAGCAGTCGAATATAAATTCACGGTAGTAGCTCAGGATGGAAAGACTAAAAAATACTATAAGTTAACTATTAATGCTGATGCTCCTACTGATAGTAATTAGTATTATTCAAAATCACGATTAATTAATTAATTATTTAAATTATGAAAACAAACAAAATATTTAAAAACCTTTTATCACTACTAACTCTTGGGATGGTGATCTTTTCTTGTAACAAACCAGGTGAAGGACATAAAACAGAGGAAGAAGTAGTACAAAGAGCAATTGCAAACATTAAAAGCATTGTATTTACAAAAGCTAAAAATAGCACCACTGAAACAAACCCTAATACCGCTAATCCTGCTTATGCAGCTCTTTTTGTAAAAAAGACTCCTGCTGTTACATATGCTAACTTAGCTACAGAATTTCCTGCAGTTATTGAAGGAGATAGTGTTATAAAGGTAACAGTGCCATTTGATAAAACATTAAATATAAATACTGCTACAACGCTAACAGCTACAATTACTCTCAATGAAAAACCTGGTGAAAATGTTTATTTAGGAGACAAAAAATTAACAGACTCTACCGCTCCTTTTGATTATCCTATTAGCACTACATTGGTTCATGCCAATTTAATAGAAAGTACAGGAGGTGTTAGCCAAGTTTTAGAAATCAAAAGAAAAGACAAAGATGGCAATGTTCTAATCAAGAAATCTTTTAAAGTGGTATTTATTCATGATACTCCTTCGAATAACGCTATTATAGGACCAGATGATTTTAAATTTACTGTTGCTACTGCTGGTGCTAATTTTAACCTTGCAGCTTCGTTTAGAACTCTTGGTACTTCTACTACTACTAGGGCAGCTAACTCAATAGTTAAAGCTCATTATGTTACTCCTAATAATAATGATAAAGATGGTACACTGGCTAAACCATTTGAATTTCAGCTTAGAATAGGGAAAACTAGTGACAGCAACGGCGCTGCTGATGATTCTGCAAATGGGGAGCTTCCAAAAACTAATGGAGCCACTGCTACTACTTATTTCAAAGCAGATGCTTTAAAACTTCCAGATGGGGCTTATATTGAGGTTGGTAATACTGCTTGTCCTACTACTGCTACTGATAGTAAGATAACTTGTGATAGTGTAAATCCAATTACTGGCGGCACTGATGGTCAACAGCTTAAAGGAAATGGCACTAATTCTAACAAATTAGAATACAAATTCACAGTAATAGCACAAGATGGAACGACTAAAAAATACTACAAGTTAACTATTAACGCTAGCGCTCCTAGCTAGTTAGGAGTATTCAAAGATTGAATTAATTATTTAAATTATGAAAACAAATATTTTTAAAAACCTTTTATCACTACTAACTCTTGGGGTGGTGATCTTTTCTTGTAACAAACCAAGTGAAGGACCTAAAACAGAGGATGAAGTTATACAGAAAGCAATTGCGAATATTAAAAGCATTGTGTTTAAAAAGGAGAAAAATAGCGCAACAGGAAACACTTCTGCTACTCCTGCTTATGCAGCTCTTTTTGTAAAAAAGACCCCAGCTCTTCCATACACTGATGATATATATAAAAAAATTGATGCAGTTATTGAAGGAGATAGTGTTATTAAAGTACTTGTGCCATTTGATAAAACATTAAATATAAATACTGCTACAACGCTAACAGCTACAATTACTCTCAATGAAAAACCTGGTGAAAATGTTTATTTAGGAGACAAAAAATTAACAGACTCTACCGCTCCTTTTGATTATCCTATTAGCACTACATTGGTTCATGCCAATTTAATAGAAAGTACAGGAGGTGTTAGCCAAGTTTTAGAAATCAAAAGAAAGGATAAAGATGGAAATGTTCTTATTAAAAAATCATTTAAAGTGGTATTTATTCACGATACTCCTTCAAAAAATTGTAGCATAACTAAATTTGCTCTTAAAAAAACTGCTACTGGTACTAATAATGATGGCAACGCTAAAATATCTGCTGCTGGTATAGCTGATGGAGGCTTGTTAGTTTTAACTCACGAACAAAATACTGGTGACGGAAGTGACAACACTAAACATATAGAATATAAGATCGTAAAAAATACTCACGCATCTAGCCTTTCAGAAAATGATGTTCTTAAAGTTGACGCTATGATTCTTCCCGACGGAGCTACTATATTGACAACTGATGCAAGTGCGACTGCGGCTAATAATGTAGATCCAATAAAAACTGGTATTACCGTTCCAGCTACTTCTACTAATACTAAAAGTATATGTTTTAAGGTAGTAGCCCAAGATGGGGAAACACAGAAGTTCTACAAATTTACGTATCAAGGTTCTTAGTAAGAAATAAAATAAAACGAAATCATTTTAATGGTTTGCCTTTCAATCCCCTGGCTTAAAGTTGGGGGATTTTTTTATGGCTTATTTTATAAGATGATAAAAAAACTTATCATTTAAAATAAAGCTACTAACTTAGTTCTTTGATTTGGTTTTTTATCTAAATAGAGATTTGATTGAATCATTTTCTTGTGATCAATGGTTTTAATTGAGGTATTAAGGTCATTCGTCTTTTTTAATAATTATAAAAATTTCAAAAAAATGAAAAAAAAATTTTTAAAAAACATTTTATCATTACTAACGCTTGGGTCGATAATCTTTTCTTGTAACAAACCAAGTGAAGGACCTAAAACAGAGAAAGAAGCAATACAGAAAGCAATATCGAATATCAAAAGTATTGTATTTACAAAAGCTAAAAATAGCACCCCTGCAACAAACCCTAATACCGCTAATCCTGCTTATGCAGCTCTTTTTGTAAAAAAGACTCCTGCTATTACATATGTTGACTTAACTACAGAATTTCGTGCAGTTATTGAAGGAGATAGTGTTATTAAAGTACTTGTGCCATTTGATAAAACATTAAATATAAATACTGCTACAACGCTAACAGCTACAATTACTCTCAATGAAAAACCTGGTGAAAATGTTTATTTAGGAGACAAAAAATTAACAGACTCTATCGCTCCTTTTGATTATCCTATTAGCACTACATTGGTTCATGCCAATTTAATAGAAAGTACAGGAGGTGTTAGCCAAGTTTTAGAAATCAAAAGAAAAGACAAAGATGGAAATGTTCTTATTAAGAAATCTTTTAAAGTGGTATTCGTTCATGATATTCCTTCGAATCTTTGTACTATAGGACCAGATAATTTTAAATTTACTGTTGCTGCTGCCAATGGCAGTATTAATACAGTTACTAACCTTACTCCAGAGGGAACAAATGCTGCTACTCCTGCAACTGGTAGTACAATAAAAGCTCATTATGTTACTCCTACTGATGCCACTACTAATTCAAGTTCTGCTCCATTTGAATTTCAGCTTAGAAAGAGTACAAATAGTAGTAGTACTCCTGGAGAGCTCCCTACTGCTGGAGTTGCTGAGACTGCTTACTTCAAAGCAGATGCTTTAAAACTTCCAGATGGTGCTTATATTGAGGTTGATGCTACCGATACTGCTTGCAGCGGTAATGATTGTAACAATATCAATCCAATTACTGGAGTTAGAACAGGCGGAACCGTTAGCACTACTGCAACAGATCTTAAAGGTGCTTCTGGCTCTAGTGCAATTAGTTATAAATTCACAGTAGTAGCACAAGATGGAACGACTAAAAAATACTACAAGTTAACTATTAATGCTGCTGCTCCTACTAGTTAGTAGTATTCAAAATCACGATTAATTATTTAAATTATGAAAACAAACAAAATATTTAAAAATACTTTATCATTACTGACTCTTGGTCTTATGGTTTTTTCTTGTTCTAAACCATCTGAAGACCCCAAGACAGATCAAAACTCAAAAGCATTAGACTTAGAAGTTACTTCTGTAAAGATTGAGAAAGCTCAAAATCTAAATGAGTCAAAGAAAACTGAGGTTTCTGAATTCTACGAAAAACTCTTTATTACTAAAACTCCTGCTAGAGACAAAAAATTAGCTGCCACCGAAGCTTCTAACGGTTATCCAGATAAGTTTGAAGCTAAAGATGGGGATATAAAAGGAGACACTATTTTTATAAAATTTCCTTATAACCCAAATTTTGTAGCATTATCAGCGAATATAATTATTAAGACTAAGGTTACTTTTAAATCTTCTGTTGATGTTTTCTTAGAAGATAAAAACGGCAAAAAGCTTCCTATTAAAGGAACAAAGGTAGAGCTTCCTGTTAAAGTAGCTGCAAAAGATCTTACTAAAAAAACCTTAGAAGATGCATCTACTAAACAAGTTTTTAGATTCACTAAACCTGGAGCTACTGCTAATGACCCTATTTCTGTAAAAGAATATACCGTAGTTCTTAAGTTCTCAGAAACTAAATCTCAAGATTGTACTATAGAACAAGATGCTTTTGGGTTTGTAGTTAATACTGCTACTTCTGATGCGGCTAATCTTAAAGCTTCTTTTAGAACTACTAGCACAGCTAGAGTAGCTGGTGATAAAGTATTTGCTCATTATGTTGCTCCTAATGGCAATGATAAAGACGGCACAGAGGCTAAACCATTTGAATTTCAGCTTAGAAAGGCGAAATCTGGTGCTACTAATACCAATCCTGATTCTACAGAGGGGGAGCTTGTAGAAAATGGGGCTACTGCTAACCAATATTTCAAGGCAGATGCTTTGAAACTTCCAAATGGGGCTTTCATTGAGGTTGATAAAAATGCTTGTCCCACTAGCGCTACTAGTAATGTTATTACTTGTGGTAGTATAAATCCAATTACTGGAAATGGAGCTTCAAGTACTGATGGTCAGCAGCTTAAAATATATTCTTCTACTGCAACTGACGCTCATAGTTATATGTTCACTGTAGTAGCACAAGATGGAACGACTAAAAAATACTATAAACTAACAATTAATGCTGCTGCTCCTAACTAGTTAGTAGTATTCAAAATCACAATTAATTATTTAAATTATGAAAACAAACAAAATATTTAAAAACATTTTATCATTACTAACGCTTGGATTAGTAGTTTTCTCTTGTAACAAACCAAGTGAAGGACCTAAAACAGAGGAAGAAGCGATAAAGAACACAATTGCGAACATTAAACGCATTGTATTTACAAAAGCTAAAAATAGTACAGGAACCCCTGCTAGTGCTGCTACTTCTGCTTATGCAGCTCTTTTTGTAAAAAAGACTCCTGCTGTTACATATGCTGACTTAGATACAGAATTCCCTGCAGTTATTCAAGGTGATACTGTTATTAAAGTAACAGTACCATTTGATAAAACATTAAACATAAGTACTGCTGCAACGCTAACAGCTACAATTACTCTTAATGAAAAACCTGGTGAAAATGTTTATTTAGGAGACAAAAAATTAACAGACTCTACCGCTCCTTTTGATTATCCTATTAGCACTCAATTAGTTCATGCCAATTTAATAGAAAGTACAGGAGGTGTTAGCCAAGTTTTAGAAATCAAAAGAAAAGACAAAGATGGCAAGGTTCTTATTAAGAAATCTTTTAAAGTGGTATTTATTCATGATGCTCCTTCGAATAACGCTATTATAGGACCAGATAATTTTAAATTTACTGTTGCTTCTTCTCACAATGTTGTAGGTTCCTTTAGAACTATTACTAGTCCAAAAGCTAGAGCAATTGGTGATGTAGTAAAAGCTCATTATGTTACTCCTACTAGTAGCACTACTAATTCAAGTTCTGCTCCATTTGAATTTCAGCTTAGAACTAAAAAGACTAGCGGTACTGGTGATGATTCTACAATGGGAGAGCTTGAGCAAGCAGTCACTGCTACTGCTTATTTCAAAGCAGATGCTTTAGTTCTTCCAGATGGGGCTTATATTGAGGTTGGTAATACTGCTTGTCCTACTACTGCTACTGATAATAAGATAACTTGTGATAGTGTAAATCCAATTACTGGCGGCACTGATGGTCAACAACTTAAAGGACATGGCACTAGTACTAACAAATTAGAATACAAATTCACTGTAGTGGCTCAGGATGGAAAGACTAAAAAATACTATAAATTGACAATTAATGCTGATGCTCCTAACTAGTTAGTAGTATTCAAAATCACAACTAATTATTTAAATTATGAAAACAAACAAAATATTTAAAAGCATTTTATCATTACTAATGCTTGGGTCGATAATCTTTTCTTGTAATAAACCAGGTGAAGGACCTAAAACAGGAGGAGAAGATATACAAAAAGCAATTGCTAATATTATAAGCATTGTATTTACAAAAGCTAAAAATAGTACAGGAACCCCTGCTAGTACTGCTACTTCTGCTTATGCAGCTCTTTTTGTAAAAAAGACTCCTGCTGTTACATACGCTGACTTAGATACAGAATTTCCTGCAGTTATTCAAGGTGATACTGTTATTAAAGTAACAGTGCCATTTGATAAAACATTAAACATAAGTACTGCTGCAACACTAACAGCTACAATTACTCTTAATAAAAAACCTGGTGAAAATGTTTATTTAGGAGACAAAAAATTAACAGATTCTACCGCTCCTTTTGATTATCCTGTTAGCACTACATTAGTTCATGCTAATTTAATAGAAAGTACAGGAGGTGTTAGCCAAGTTTTAGAAATCAAAAGAAAAGACAAAGATGGCAATGTTCTAATCAAGAAATCTTTTAACCCGCATTATTCATAGTCATACTAAAATAGATTAGACGTGATATTTTTTCCTTAACTTTTTTACTAATCGAAGAGAACTCATCTTCTTTGTCGTTTTTTTGCACCTTTTTTTAGGATGACAATGCTCTTTTTTGGTGTTTTTACATGGTTTTTTAACGACAAGGCGTAACTATCCCAAGGTTGTTCATTTCACAAATAAACAACCGTTACTGGGTAATAATTTCCCGAAATAAACCCTTGTAAACAAAAGATTTAGATAGCTGATCATAGATTCGCCTTTTGGTAATTTTAATCGTTGCTCCTACCTTGAGAAGATAGGTTCTAATCGAACTGATTAACCATTTTTTTGCTACTTCAAATCTTGTTTTCTTTATCTTCTGTTTCAGTAATAAAAACATTTCATAGGCAAGACTACTCATCATAAGTCGAAAAAAATTAGCAAGAAAACTATGATTTGACAAACGATCAGAAAAACACATATTTTTAACTTCTTTTATTCTATTTTCACTTGAATCACCTCTTTTCACATAAAAGTCAAAGTAAATTTCTCTAGCATCCTTTTGGGGAAGATTACTAGAAAAATGCCTTATGTTCATCCCTAATCCTGTACTCTCAACTTTAGAATAGCACTGTTGAGGCTTGTGCCAACTCTTGGCTTTGTACGTAAAACTCATAAAAATGTTGGTGCTTCTCTCCCTGATCTAAATACATTTTTTTTACAGCATTTTTTTGACCAAGATACCTTTCTTTTTAAAACTTCATTGCTCGCTATGCCTGTCCATATAGTAAATCAAAATCATCTACTAATTGGTAAAAAAGGAGCGCAACTAAAGCCGCTATCACTTCTAATAATTATTTCCATCTCTGGGTGACTCTCACGTATTTTGATAATTATTCGCTTTAAAATACTCACATACCATTTATTAGAATGACTATTTCCTGGGCGGAGTACAGGAAGGATAATCTGTCCTGTTTTTCCATCATGAAAAAATAGTTCATTGTACATGAATTGACTATAATAACCGTTAAACATTGACAATTGTTGACTGCCATGAGTTGGATCATCAGTTGAATCTACGTCAATAACTATTCTCTTACGATCAGATAAACTTGAAACATATTTGTATAACCACGCATCACAAAACTTAAAAACAGCTTGTTTGTCAAAGCTATTCTCAAATCTTGATATAGTAGGTTGAGAAGCCAAATCACCTTGAAGAACATCTTTGAATAAAGGATCGTTATGTAAATGATTAACATCATTGGCGTCTTCATAGCCTAACATGATCATATAAACCCTTTGTTTTAACTGTTGCTTTCTGGTATAAGTAATAAATCTAGAGTCTCGAGTATCAGGCAAAAGTTTACTGTAATAATGAATCAATCTATGATCTCTTTCTAGTTTTTCAAGCATGATTAAAGATCCATCAGAGCTAATTTCTGATGATGAAAAAGTTAACTCAACAGAAGTTTTCCCTCTATAAAATAATGTGTTTTTATTCCTCATTTTTGGGCTATATTAAAGTATGTTTCTTTGGACTTTAATGCCTTAAAATTAACACTTTATGCGCAATATTTAAAGGGTAACTATGAATAATCTGGGTTAAAGTGGTATTTATTCATGATACTCCTTCTAATCTTTGTGATATAACAAAGTTTGCTCTTAAAAAAGCTAGTGATACTAGTAATAACAATGGGAATGGAAAAATTAAGAATGATCAGTTAACTAGTGGTGTATTAGTTTTAACTTCCAAACAATCCACTGGTAACGGAGATACAAACGCTACCCCTATAGAATATGAATTCAAAAAAGCTGATCACGCAACAGATTCTTCTTCTGGCCTCGCAGCAAATGATATTCTTAAAGTTGACGGCATGATTCTTCCAAATGGAGCTACTATATCTACTGAGAATGATGCAGCTGAATCATCTAATTCTTCACACATAAAAAATCCAATAGAAGAGGGTATTACTATTGACTCTTCTCCCGCTACTAAAAGTATATATTTTAAAATAGTAGCCCAAGATGGGGAAACACAGAAGTTCTATAAATTTACGTATACACATTCTTAGTAAGAAACGAGATAAAACGAAATCACTTTAATGATTTGTCTTTTAATCCCCTGACTTAAAGTTGGGGGATTTTTTTGTGGCTTATTTTATAAGCTGATGAATAAAAAAGCTTCTCAATTAAAATAAAGCTACTAACTTAGTTCTTTGATTTGGTTTTTATCTAAATAGAGATTTGATTGAATCATTTTCTTGTGATCAATGGTTTTAATTGAGCTATTAAGGGCATTCGTCTTTTTTAATAATTATAAAAATTTCAAAAAAATGAAAAAAAATTTTTAAAAAAACATCTTATCATTANTAACACTTGGATTAGTAGTTTTTTTTTGTAACAAACCAAGTGAAGGACCTAAAACAGAGGAAGAAGCTATACAGAGAGCAATTGCGAACATTAAACGCATTGTATTTACAAAAGCTAAAAATCTTTGTAAAAAAGACTCCTGCTGTTACATATGCTGACTTAGCTACAGAATTTCCTGCAGTTATTCAAGGTGATACTGTTATTAAAGTAACAGTGCCATTTGATAAAACATTAAACATAAGTACTGCTGCAACGCTAATAGCTACAATTACTCTAAATGAAAAACCTGGTGAAAATGTTTATTTAGGAGACAAAAAATTAACAGATTCTACCGCTCCTTTTGATTATCCTATTAGCACTACATTGGTTCATGCCAATTTAATAGAAAGTACAGAAGGTGTTAGCCAAGTTTTAGAAATCAAAAAAAAAGACAAAGATGGCAATGTTCTAATCAAGAAATCTTTTAAAGTGGTCTTTGTTCATGATATTCCTTCGGATAACGCTATTATAGGACAAGATGATTTTAAATTTACTATTGCTGCCAGTGGCATTAACACTATTACTAACCTTACTCCAGTGGCAACAAGCTCTGTTACTGCTCCTACAGCTGGTAGTATAATAAAAGCTCATTATGTTGCTTCTACTAATGGTAGCACTAAAGATGGCACAGAGTCTAATCCATTTGAATTTCAGCTTAGAAAGAGTGACAGTAGCAAAACTACTCCTGGCGAGCTCCTTGCTGCTGGAGTTGGTAATACCGATTATTTCAAAGCAGATGCTTTAAAACTTCCAGATGGAGCCTATATTGAACTAGGCACTACTGATTGTTCTGGTAGTACCACTACTACTCCTTGCAGTAATGTCAATCCAATTACTGGAGTTAAAACTGGCGGAACCACTAACACTACTACAACAGACCTTAAAGGTCATTCTACATCTGGTACAGCAGTCGAATATAAATTCACAGTAGTAGCACAAGATGGAACGACTAAAAAATACTACAAGTTAACTATTAATGCTGCTGCTCCTACTAGTTAGTAGTATTCAAAATCACGATTAATTATTTAAATTATGAAAACAAACAAAATATTTAAAAATACTTTATCATTACTGACTCTTGGTCTTGTGGTTTTTTCTTGTTCTAAACCATCTGAAGACCCCAAGACAGATCAAAACTCAAAAGCATTAGACTTAGAGGTTACTTCTGTGAAGATTGAGAAAGCTCAAAATCTAAATGAGTCAAAGAAAACTGAGGTTTCTGAATTTTACGAAAAGCTCTTTATTACTAAAACTCCTGCTAGAGACAAAAAATTAGCTGCCGACGAAGGTTCTAACGGTTATCCAGATAAGTTTGAAGCTAAAGATGGGGATATAAAAGGAGACACTATTTTTATAAAATTTCCTTATAACCCAAATTTTGTAGCATTATCAGCGGATATGATTATTAAGACTAAGGTTACTTTTAAATCTTCTGTTGATGTTTTCTTAGAAGATAAAAACGGCAATAAGCTTCCTATTAAAGGAACAGAGGTAGAGCTTCCTGTTAAAGTAGCTGCAAGAGATCTTACTAAGGCGACATTAGAAGCTGCATCTACTAAACAAGTTTTTAGATTCACTAAACCTGGAGCTATAGCTAATGACCCTATTTCTGTAAAAGAATATACCGTAGTTCTTAAGTTTTCAGATAGTAAATCTGATCTATGTGCTATAGAACCAGATGCTTTTGGGTTTAAAGTTGGTGGTACTAGTAATGCTAATCTTATAGCTTCTTTTAGAGCAACTAAAACAACAGGCGATATAGTTAGAGCTCATTATGTTGCTCCTAATAGCAATGATAAAGATGGCACAGAAACCAGACCATTTGAGTTTGAGCTTAGAAAGGCTAAAAGTACTGCTAGTACTCCAACCCCTACTGATACTACGGATGGCGAGCTTAAAACTACTGGAGTTGAAGCTACTGCTTATTTCAAAGCAGATGCATTAAAACTTCCAGATGGGGCGTTTATTGAGATTGGCGATACGCCTTATCCTGCTACTGCTAATAGTAATATTTTTGCCTGTAATAGCGTTAATCCAATTACTGGAAACACAAAATCTATTACTAATGGTCAAAATCTTAAAGGTAATGCTGATGCATCTAGTAAAAAAAGTGAATACAAATTCACAGTGGTAGCACAAGATGGAACGACTAAAAAATACTACAAGTTAACTATTAATGCTGATGCTCCTACTGGTAGTAATTAGTATTATTCAAAATCACGATTAATTAATTATTTAAATTATGAAAACAAACAAAATATTTAAAAACCTTTTATCACTACTAACTCTTGGGGTGGTGATCTTTTCTTGTAACAAACCAGGTGAAGGACCTAAAATAGAGGAAGAAAATATACAGAAAGCAATTGCGAATATTAAAAGCATTGTGTTTAAAAAGGAGAAAAATAGCGCAACAGAAAACACTTCTGCTACTCCTGCTTATGCAGCTCTTTTTGTAAAAAGGACCCCAGCTCTTCCATACACTGATGATATATATATAAAATTTGATGCAGTTATTGAAGGAGATAGTGTTATTAAAGTACTTGTGCCATTTGATAAAACATTAAATATAAATACTGCTACAACGCTAACAGCTACAATTACTCTCAATGAAAAACCTGGTGAAAATGTTTATTTAGGAGACAAAAAATTAACAGACTCTACCGCTCCTTTTGATTATCCTATTAGCACTACATTGGTTCATGCCAATTTAATAGAAAGTACAGGAGGTGTTAGCCAAGTTTTAGAAATCAAAAGAAAAGACAAAGATGGCAATGTTCTAATCAAGAAATCTTTTAAAGTGGTCTTTGTTCATGATATTCCTTCGGATAACGCTATTATAGGACAAGATGATTTTAAATTTACTATTGCTGCCAGTGGTATTAACACCATTACTAACTTTACTCCAGTGGGAACAAATGCTGTTACCCCTACAGCTGACACTACAATAAAAGCTCATTATGTTACTCCTACTGGTGAAGATAGGAAAGGGACAGAGGATAAGCCCTTTGAATTTCAACTTAGAAAGAGTGCAGATAGCAGTAAAACTCCTGGCGAGCTCCTTGCTGCTGGAGTTGGTAATACCGATTATTTCAAAGCAGATGCTTTAAAACTTCCAGATGGAGCCTATATTGAAGTTGATGCTACCACTGCTGCTTGCAATACTAATGATTGTAACAATGTCAACCCAATTACTGGAATCAAGAGTGGAACAACTACCGCTACAGTTGGTCAGACAGACCTTAAAGGTCATTCTACATCTGGTACAGCAGTCGAATATAAATTCACAGTAGTAGCACAAGATGGAACGACTAAAAAATACTACAAGTTAACTATTAATGCTGCTGCTCCTACTAGTTAGTAGTATTCAAAATCACGATTAATTATTTAAATTATGAAAACAAACAAAATATTTAAAAATACTTTATCATTACTGACTCTTGGTCTTGTGGTTTTTTCTTGTAATAAACCAACTGAAGACCCCAAGGCAGATCAAAACTCAAAAACATTAGACTTAGAAGTTACTTCTGTGAAGATTGAGAAAGCTCAAAATCTAAATAGTGGAAAGACTGAAGTATCTGAGCTTTACGAAAAGCTCTTCATTACAAGAACTCCTGCTAGAGACAAAAAATTAGCTGCCGACGAAGGTTCTAACGGTTATCCAGATAAGTTTGAAGCTAAAGATGGGGATATAAAAGGAGACACTATTTTTATAAAATTTCCTTATAACCCAAATTTTGTAGCATTATCAACGGATATAATTATTAAGGCCAAGGTTACTTTTAAATCTGCTGTTGATGTTTTCTTAGAAGATAAAGACGGCAAAAAGCTTCCTATTAAAGGAACAGAGGCAGAGCTTCCTGTTAAAGTAGCTGCAAGAGATCTTACCAAGGCGACATTAGAAGCTGCATCTACTAAACAAGTTTTTAGATTCACTAAACCTGGAGCTATAGCTAATGACCCTATTTCTGTAAAAGAATATACCGTAGTTCTTAAGTTCTCAGAAACTAAATCTCAAGATTGTACTATAAAACCTACTGATTTTGGATTTAAAGTTGCTAGTGCTAATTTTAACCTTGCAGCTTCGTTTAGAGCTATTACTAGCACAACTAGAGCAGCTAACTCAATAGTTAAAGCTCATTACGTGGCTCCTTCTAATGGTGATAAAGACGGTACAGAGGCTAAACCATTTGAATTTCAGCTTAGAATAGGACAAGATAGCAAGGACAGTGAATCTGATGATTCTAAATATGGAGAGCTTGTAAAAACTAATGGAGCTACTGCTACTACTTACTTCAAAGCAGATGCTTTAATTCTTCCAAATGGGGCTTATATTGAAGTTGGTAAAACTGCTTGTCCTACTACTGAAAATAGTGGTGTTTTTATTTGTGATAGTGTTGATCCAATTACTGGCGGCACTAATAGTCAAAATCTTAAAGGTAATGCTGAGGGATCTACTAAAAAAAGTGAATACAAATTCACAGTAGTAGCACAAGATGGAACGACTAAAAAATATTATAAATTAACAATTAATGCTGCTGCTCCTACTGGTGCTTAGTGTTATTCAAAATCACAATTTATTATTTAAATTATGAAAACAAACAAAGTATTTAAAAACATTTTATCATTACTAACGCTTGGATTAGTAGTTTTTTCTTGTAACAAACCAAGTGAAGGACCTAAAACAGAGGAAGAAGCTATACAGAACACAATTGCGAACATTAAACGCATTGTATTTACAAAAGCTAAAAATAGCACCACTGCAACAAACCCTAATACCGCTACTCCTGCTTATGCAGCTCTTTTTGTAAAAAAGACTCCTGCTGTTACATACGCTGACTTAGATACAGAATTTCCTGCAGTTATTCAAGGTGATACTGTTATTAAAGTAACAGTGCCATTTGATAAAACATTAAACATAAGTACTGCTGCAACACTAACAGCTACAATTACTCTTAATAAAAAACCTGGTGAAAATGTTTATTTAGGAGACAAAAAATTAACAGATTCTACCGCTCCTTTTGATTATCCTATTAGCACTAAATTGGTTCATAGTGAGTTAATAAAAAGTACAGGTGGTGTTAGCCAAGTTTTAGAAATCAAAAGAAAAGACAAAGATGGTAATGTTCTTATTAAGAAATCTTTTAAAGTGGTATTTGTTCATAATGCTCCTTCGAATCTTTGTACTATAGGACAAAATGATTTCAAATTTACTGTTGATACTACACATAATATTGTAGGCTCTTTTAGAACTACTTCACCTGCCAGGGAAGCTGGCACTATAGTAAAAGCTCATTATGTTGCTCCTAATAATAATGATAAAGACGGCACAGAGGCTAAACCATTTGAATTTCAGCTTAGAACTAAAAAGAATACTGGTACTGGTGATGACTCTACAATGGGAGAGCTTGAGCAAACAGCCAATGCTACTACTTATTTCAAAGCAGATGCATTAAAACTTCCAGATGGTGCTTTTATTGAAATTGGAACTAGTACTGATGCTTGCACTACTAGCGAATGTAATAATGTCAATCCAATTACTGGAATTATAACAGGTGGAACTGCTAACGCTACTACAACAGACCTTAAAGGTTTTACTAGCTCTATTAGTTATAAATTCACAGTAGTAGCACAAGATGGAACGACTAAAAAATACTACAAGTTAACTATTAACGCTAACGCTCCTAGTTAGTAGGCTTCAAAAACTCCAATTAATTTATTTAAATTATGAAAACAAACAAAATATTTAAAAACATTTTATCATTACTGACTCTTGGTCTTGTGGTTTTTTCTTGTTCTAAACCATCTGAAGACCCTAAGGAAGGTCAAAACTTAAAAGCTTTAGACTTAGTAGTTACTTCTCTGAAATTTGAGAAAGCTAAAAATCTAAAAGAAACTAATGTTTCCGAGTTTTATGAAAAGTTATTTATTACAAGAACTCCTGCTAGGGATAAAAACAAAACTAAAACTGATAGTGAAACCGACAACGGTTATCCAGCTATGTTTTCGATTGAAACAGCAGATATAGTAGGAGATAGTATCATAAATATAAAACTTCCGTTTAACTCAAAGTTTACAAACTTAACAGGTAAGGCTAGTGCTACGGCTACTATTACTTTTAAATCTGCTGCTCAAGGCGTTAAATTAGGGGAGACTACTATCAACGGTACTACTGCGGATATTACTTTTGAAGTACCTACAACGGAGCTTACTAAGGAGAAATTAAGCGCTGCATCTACTAAAAAAGTTTTTAGATTTACTAAACCTGGAGCTACTCCTACAGACGCTCCTTCAGTAAAAGAATATACCGTAGTTCTTAAGTTCTCAGAAACTAAATCTGATCTATGTACTATAGAACAAGATGCTTTTGGGTTTGTAGTTAATACTGCTACTTCTGGTGCGGCTAATCTCACAGCTTCTTTTAGAAGCGTTAATTCTACTGCTAAAGCAGCTGGTGATAAAGTATTTGCGCATTATGTTACTGGTAATAGCAGTAAGAGAGGGTCAAGTAAAACTGATGCAATTGAGTTTGAGCTTAGAAAAGGTAAAGATGCTACTACTGCTGGCGACTCTGCAAATGGGGAGCTTGTAGCTACTACTGGAGCTACTGCTAGCCAATATTTCAAAGCAGATGCATTAAAACTTCCAGATGGGGCTTATATTGAGGTTGGTAAAACTGCTTGTCCTACTACTGCTACTGGTAATAAGATAATTTGTGATAGTGTCAATCCAATTACTGGAAATACTAGTTCAAGCACTGATGGTCAGCAGCTTAAAATATATTCTTCTACTGCAACTGACGCTCATAGTTATATGTTCACTGTAGTAGCTCAAGATGGAACGACTAAAAAATACTACAAGTTAACTATTAACGCTAACGCTCCTAGTTAGTAGGCTTCAAAAACTCCAATTAATTATTTAAATTATGAAAACAAACAAAATATTTAAAAACATTTTATCATTACTGACTCTTGGTCTTGTGGTTTTTTCTTGTTCTAAACCATCTGAAGACCCTAAGGAAGGTCAAAACTTAAAAGCTTTAGACTTAGTAGTTACTTCTCTGAAATTTGAGAAAGCTAAAAATCTAAAAGAAACTAATGTTTCCGAGTTTTATGAAAAGTTATTTATTACAAGAACTCCTGCTAGGGATAAAAACAAAACTAAAACTGATAGTGAAACCGACAACGGTTATCCAGCTATGTTTTCGATTGAAACAGCAGATATAGTAGGAGATAGTATCATAAATATAAAACTTCCGTTTAACTCAAAGTTTACAAACTTAACAGGTAAGGCTAATGCTACGGCTACTATTACTTTTAAATCTGCTGCTCAAGGCGTTAAATTAGGGGAGACTACTATCAACGGTACTACTGCGGATATTACTTTTGAAATACCTACAACGGAGCTTACTAAGGAGAAATTAAGCGCTGCATCTACTAAAAAAGTTTTTAGATTCACTAAACCTGGAGCTACCGCTAATGACCCTATTTCTGTAAAAGAATATACCGTAGTTCTTAAGTTCTCAGAAACTAAATCTGACAAATGTGAGATAAAACCAGATGATTTTAAATTTACTGTTGCTTCCAATGGAATTAACGCTATTAATAATTTTAGAGCTATTACTGGCACAACTAGAGCAGCTAACTCAATAGTTAAAGCTCATTATGCTGCTGCTAATACTACCACCAGTAATGCTAATGATGGTACAGAATCTAAACCATTTGAATTTCAACTTAGAATAGGCAAAAGTACCGACACCACTAATAATGGCAATGACTCTGAAAATGGTGAACTTCCAAAAACTACTGGAGCCACTGAGACTACTTATTTCAAAGCAGATGCATTAAAACTTCCAGATGGGGCTTATATTGAAGTTGGCAATACGCCTTATCCTGCTAGTGCCGATAGTAATGTTTTTGCCTGTAATAGCGTTAATCCAATTACTGGAAACACAAAATCTATTAACAATGGTCAAAATCTTAGAGGTAATACTGATGCATCTACTAAAAAAAGTGAATACAAATTCACAGTAGTAGCTCAGGATGGAACGACTAAAAAATACTACAAATTAACAATTAATGCTACTGCTCCTACTGGTACGTAATTAGTATTATTCAAAATCACAATTAATTATTTAAATTATGAAAACAAACAAAATATTTAAAAACATTTTATCATTACTGACTCTTGGTCTTGTGGTTTTTTCTTGTTCTAAACCATCTGAAGACCCTAGGGAAGGTCAAAACTTAAAAGCTTTAGACTTAGTAGTTACTTCTCTGAAATTTGAGAAAGCTAAAAATCTAAAAGAAACTAATGTTTCCGAGTTTTATGAAAAGTTATTTATTACAAGAACTCCTGCTAGGGATAAGAACAAAACTAAAACTGATAGTGAAACCGACAACGGTTATCCAGCTATGTTTTTGATTGAAACAGCAGATATAGTAGGAGATAGTATCATAAATATAAAACTTCCGTTTAACTCAAAGTTTACAAACTTAACAGGTAAGGCTAGTGCTACGGCTACTATTACTTTTAAATCTGCTGCTCAAGGCGTTAAATTAGGGGAGACTACTATCAACGGTACTACTGCGGATATTACTTTTGAAGTACCTATAACGGAGCTTACTAAGGAGAAATTAAGCGCTGCATCTACTAAAAAAGTTTTTAGATTCACTAAACCTGGAGCTACTGCTAATGACCCTATTTCTGTAAAAGAATATACCGTAGTTCTTAAGTTCTCAGAAACTAAATCTGACAAATGTGAGATAAAACCAGATGATTTTAAATTTACTGTTGCTGGTACTGGAGTTAATGTGATTGCTAATTTTAGAACACTTACAACAGCTAGAACAGCTAACTCAATAGTAAAAGCTCATTATGTGTCGCCTTCTGGTGGCGATAAAGACGGTACAGAGGCTAAACCCTTTGAATTTCAGCTTAGAATAGGGAAAGGTAGCAGCAGCAGCAGTAATGATGATTCTGCAAATGGTGAACTTCCAGAAACTAATGGAGCTAATGCTACTACTTATTTCAAAGCAGATGCTTTAAAACTTCCAGATGGGGCTTTTATTGAGATTGGCGATATACCTTATCCTACTAGTGACACTAGTAACGTTTTTACCTGTAATAGCGTTAATCCAATTACTGGAAACACAAAATCTACTACTGATGGTCAAAATCTTAAAGGTAATGCTGAAGGGTCTACCAAAAAAAGTGAATACAAATTCACAGTAGTAGCACAAGATGGAACGACTAAAAAACATTATAAATTAACTATTAACGCTCAAGCTCCTAGCTAGTTAATATTATTCAAAAATTGAATTAATTATTTTAAAATCAAAAGGGGCTTTTTTGCCCCTTTTTCGATCCCCTAGCTAAAAGTTGGGGGATTTTTTTATGTCCATTTTAGTTCAAGGGATAAATAAAAAACTTCTAAATTAAAATAAAGCTACTACCTTAGCTCTTTAGTTTGGGGTCACTGGCTTAGTTATTCATTTAGGTCGTTGACATTTATTTTTTAACAATAATTAGATATGAAAACAAACAAAATATTTAAAAACATTTTATCATTACTAACGCTTGGGTCGATAATCTTTTCTTGTAACAAACCAAGTGAAGGACCTAAAACAGAGGAAGAAGCTATACAGAACACAATTGCGAACATTAAACGCATTGTATTTACAAAAGCTAAAAATAGCACCACTGCAACAAACCCTAATACCGCTACTCCTGCTTATGCAGCTCTTTTTGTAAAAAAGACTCCCGCTGTTACATATGCTGACTTAGCTACAGAATTTCCTGCAGTTATTCAAGGTGATACTGTTATTAAAGTAACAGTGCCATTTGATAAAACATTAAATATAAGTACTGCTGCAACACTTAAGGCTACGATTACCCTTAATAAAAAACCTGGTGAAAATGTTTATTTAGGAGATACTAAATTAGCTGACTCTACTGTGCCTTTTGATTATGAGATTAGCACTCAATTAGTTCATGCTGAATTGAAAAAAATTGGTGGTGTTAGCCAAGTTTTAGAAATCAAAAGAAAAGACAAAGATGGCAAGGTTCTTATTAAGAAATCTTTTAAAGTGGTATTTATTCATGATACTCCTTCGGATAACGCTATTATAGGACAAGATGATTTTAAATTTACTGTTGCTGACAGTGGGATTAATGCCAAAGCTTCGTTTAGAACTACTACTATAGCAGCTAACTCAATAGTTAAAGCTCATTATGCTGCTGCTAATACTGCTAGCAATAGTCCTAATGATGGTACAGAAGCTAAACCATTTGAGTTTGAACTTAGAAAAGGGCAAACTGGTAAGGACAGTGAGTCTGATGATTCTAAATATGGGGAGCTTAAGACTGCTGGAGTTGGTAATACCGATTATTTCAAAGCAGATGCTTTAATTCTTCCAAATGGGGCTTATATTGAGGTTGGTGATACTGCTTGCAGCAGCAGTACTGCTACTTGTAATAATGTCAATCCAATTACTGGAGTTAAAACAGGCGGAACTACTAGCACTACTACAACAGACCTTAAATGTCATTCTTCAACTGCTGGTACAAAAACAGAATACAAATTCACGGTAGTAGCTCAAGATGGAATGACTAAAAAATACTATAAATTAACAATTAATGCTGATGCTCCTACTAGTTAATAGTATTCGAAAATCACAATTAATTATTTTTAAATCAAAAGGGGCTTTTTGGCCCCTTTTTTTATGTTATAAATTTATCTCTAATCTAACTGAGATATTGTTATAATTCATGTAAAGCAGAGTTGATATATTTGCTTGATCTGAAAAAGCAAATGAAATATTATATCGTAGCTGGGGAACCTTCTGGTGATCTTCATTCATCTAAACTCATAAAAGAACTCAAATCAATAGATAAATCCGCTGTATTTAGAGGATTTGGTGGAGACCTCATGCAAAATGAAGGATTACAATTGGTCAGACACTATAAATATCTCTCATTTATGGGCTTTTTAGAGATCCTCATAAATATAAAAACTATAATCAAAAACCTAAGGATATGTAAAAATGATATTAAATCCTTCAATCCAGATGTGATTATCTTGGTAGACTATCCAGGTTTTAATTTGAGAATAGCCGCTTTTGCTAAATCCCTGGGAATAAAAGTATTCTATTATATCTCTCCTAAGGCTTGGCTATGGAAAAATTCTCGTGTGGAGAAAATAAGAAAAAACGTGGATCGGATGTTTGTAATATTTCCATTTGAAGTTGACTTTTACAAAAAAAAAGACATAGATGTCAATTATGTGGGAATGCCCCTTTTAGATGAAATTAGCAATGAAAAAAGAATTTCAGAAAAACAACTGAGAGATGAATTATCTATAGATAATGACAAACCTATAATAGCTCTTTTGCCTGGTAGTAGAAAACAAGAGATAACAAAAATGTTGCCCATTATGTTAACGCAAATTGATCTGTTTAAGGAATATCAATTTGTATTGGCTGCTACCTCTTTGAAGATTAAACATATATATGAGAAAATTATAGGTGATATAGATATTCCAATAGCTTATAATAAAACTTATGATTTGCTTAATCATTCTCATGCAGCTTTGGTAACATCAGGCACGGCAACTCTTGAAACAGCTCTATTTAGAGTCCCACAAGTAGTATGCTATAAAACTAGTTTTATAAATTATCAAATAATCACAAAAATAATTTCACTCAAAATAAAATATATCTCCTTAGTGAATATAATCT
Source organism: Ichthyobacterium seriolicida (assembly GCF_002369955.1). NCBI lineage: Bacteria > Pseudomonadati > Bacteroidota > Flavobacteriia > Flavobacteriales > Ichthyobacteriaceae > Ichthyobacterium > Ichthyobacterium seriolicida. The sequence goes on along the minus strand of NZ_AP014564.1, from coordinate 1,461,220 downwards.
TAGATAAAAAAGCCGTAGTCGAACTGATACAAAATCGTTTAAACAAAAATCTTCTAAAGAAAGAATTGGGCTCAATATTAAAAGGTGAAAACAGAAAAAAAATATTGGAAGATTACCATATGCTGTATAATATACTGGGTGAAAAAGGTGCCTCTGCTAGAGCAGCTAAACAGATGTATAATATTCTAAAAAATCATTAATGAAAAACCTATTTAAGGTATTGAAAATAGCTAAACCTTATAAAATAGAGATATTCTGTGTGTTTCTATTTGGCTTGCTCGTGATATTATTTTCACTTTTTTCCTTAGCCACTTTGATTCCAATTTTGAAAGTACTCATAAATAATGTAGAACCAATATTAGAAATACCTGTTTACAAGGGAATTTTAGACATAAAAAATTTTTTAGAAAAAACAATTAACTATAACATATACAATTCAATAATTCAAAATGGTAAAATAAAAGTACTAGAGATAACATGTATTTTTGCGGGCGCTGCCTTTGTATTAAAAAATATATTTAGATATTTTGCCTCCATGTTTGCAGTTAAAATACGTAATACCATAGAGCGAGACATAAGGAATAAACTCTATAAGAAAATATTAAACCTACACATAGGATATTTTTCTGATAAAAATAGGGGCGATCTAATATCTCATTTTACAACTGATATAGTAGAGATACAAAATGCTATTTTGAATTCTATAAGTATGATTTTCAAAGATCCTATAATGATAATAGCATCATTGATAATTCTATTTATTATGAGTCCTCAACTCACAATATTTGTATTAGTTACTATGCCTATAGGGATTATCATTATTAGTTTTGTAGGCAAAAATTTAAAAAAGATAGCATCAAAAGAAAAGTCACAACAGGATAAACTCCTATCCATATTAGATGAAACAATATCTGGAATATCAATTGTAAAAGCATTTGTATCGGAAAAAAGAACATACGATAAATTTCTAAAAAGCAATCATATCGATTATAAACTGAAAAATTCTGTGATGTTTAGGAGAGAGATGTCTTCTCCTATAAGCGAAGTTATAGGATCCTTTATAATAATATTGATAATATGGTTTGGTGGAAAATTAATATTAGAACAACAGAGTTTAGAGCCTGAGATATTTATAACCTATTTGATGTTTTTTTATCAAATCATTCCTCATTCAAAATCTATTTCTACAGCTTTTTACGACATAAGAAGAGCAAGCGCCTCGGTAGACAGAATATGGAATGTATTATACACAAAAAACGAAATAAAAGACAGTGAGAGCTCAATAGAAATAAATGACTTTAAAGATGAAATAGTCTTCGACAGTATAAGTTTCTCATATGGAAGGGAAGATCTTATAAAAGAGTTTTCTCTCACTATAAAAAAAGGACAAAACATAGCATTAGTAGGAAAGTCTGGAGGGGGAAAATCTACATTGATAAAGCTTTTGCCAAGGTTTTACGACATAGAAAAGGGAAATATATATTTAGATAAAACTGATATAAGAGATATAAAAAAGCACAGTTTGAGAAGCTTAATAGCAATGGTGACACAAGATTCCATATTATTTAATGATACTGTGTATAACAATATCACAATGGGTTTAGACACCTACACACAACAAGAAGTTATAAATGCTGCAAAAGTTGCCAATGCTCATGAATTTATCACTCAGCTCAAATATGGATACCAGACTAATATAGGGCAAGGAGGCAACAAACTATCTGGTGGACAAAAACAGAGATTATGTATAGCTAGAGCTATATTAAAAAATCCACCTATTATGTTATTAGACGAAGCTACATCATCTCTAGACGCAGAATCTGAAATACATTTGCAAAAAGCATTAGATAACATAATAAAGGAAAAAACCTCAATAATAGTAGCTCATCGTTTGTCGACTATACAAAGAGCTGATATCATAGTAGTTATAGAAAAAGGACGAATAGTAGAAAAAGGAAGTCATCGAGATTTGCTAGATAAAAAATCGGTATATCACAAATTAATTCAATTACAGTCTTTTGATTGAATTTTTAATATAAAAAGCACTATTTAATTATTTTAATATGAATATAGCAGTAATAGGAACTGGATACGTAGGATTAGTAACTGGTACTTGTTTGGCAGAAACAGGAAATAATGTGGTATGTGTAGATATCGATAAGGAAAAAATAGAGAAGATGCAAAATAGGCAACTCCCTATTTATGAACCAAATTTGGATATCCTTTTCAATAGGAATATAAAAATGAACAGATTGAAATTTACCAGTTCACTAGAAAATGCTATACGAGAGGCACAAATTATATTTTTGGCTTTGCCTACTCCTGCAAATGGAGATAATTCAGCTGATATATCCTATGTTCTAAAGGTCTCAGAGGAGATAGGCAAACTAGTTTGTGATTATAAACTAATAGTAAATAAAAGTACTGTCCCAATAGGGACTACAAAAAAGGTATACGATATAATATCAAAAAATGCTAAATCCACTTTTGATGTGGTATCAAATCCTGAATTTTTAAGAGAGGGATTTGCTGTGAACGACTTTTTAAGACCAGATAGAATAATCATTGGCACTAGCTCGGACAGAGCTTTTGATTTGATGAGCGAACTGTATAAACCTTACGTACACTCGGAAAATCAGATTATAAAAATGGATGAAAAATCTTCTGAGCTGACTAAATACGCTTGTAATTCTTTTCTGGCTACTAAAATATCTTTCATAAATGAAATGGCTAATTTTTGCGATGAAGTAGGAGCAGATATAGATCTGATCAGAATAGGAATGAGTGCAGATGAGAGAATAGGCAAACACTTTTTATTTTCAGGATTAGGCTACGGAGGCAGTTGTTTTCCAAAAGATTTAAAAGCACTGATAAAATTAGGACAAGACAACAACTACGACTTTAAAATTATAAATGCCATTTCCAAGGTAAATGAAAAACAGAGAACATCTATATTGTTAAAACTAGAAAAATATTTTCGTGGAGATATAAAAGGTAAATCTATAGCTCTGTGGGGTTTGTCTTTCAAGCCTGATACAGATGATATAAGAGAGGCTCCATCTTTGTACATCATAGATAAACTATTAGAATTAGGAGTATCTGTAAGGGCCTTCGACCCAGTATCCATTAGCAATGCAAAAAAAATATACAATTCTAAAATATATTTTGCCACGGACATTTACGACTGTGTAAAAGATGTAGACGCCCTTATTATTGCTACAGAGTGGGCTTCATTTAAAAATCCTGATCTAGATAAAATGAAATCTATAATGAAAAACCCAGCTATATTCGATGGCAGAAATATATACGACCTAAAACATATGCAAAAAAACAATTTTCACTACGAAAGTATAGGCAGAAAAAAAATAGAAATATGAAAAATAATATGAAACCTATTGTAAAAAGATTTTTTAAATACCTGAGTTTTCACACTGAGTCAAAGCACGATGTGGATACTATCCCTAGTACTGAAAGACAATTTCAAATGGGAAATTATTTAGTAGATGAACTAAAAAGCATAGGATTAAAAGAAGTAGAGATAGATGAAAACTGTTATGTAATGGCAACCTTGCCTTCTAACACGGAAAAAAATATCCCAGTTATTGGTTTTGTAGCGCATATAGATACTTCTCCTGATTTCACTGGTAAAAATGTGAACCCTAAAATCACTTATAATTACGACGGTGGAGACATAATCCTCAACACAGAAAAAAATATAATACTTTCTGCCAAGTACTTTCCCGAGATAAAACTGTATAAAAATCAAACGATTATCACAACGGATGGGACAACCCTATTAGGAGCAGATGATAAAGCAGGAGTAACTGAAATAGTTACAGCTATGGAGTATTTAATCAATAATCCAGATATAAAACACGGTGAGATACGAATATGCTTTACCCCTGACGAAGAAGTAGGAAAAGGAGCTGATCTATTTGATGTGGAAAAATTTAGAGCTAAATGGGCTTATACTATAGATGGTGATAGAGTAGGCAAATTAGAATTTGAAAATTTTAATGCTGCTACTGCAATAATAGATATAAAGGGGAACTTGGTTCATCCAGGTTTTGCAAAAGACAAAATGGTAAATGCAAATACTATAGCTTCTGAGTTTTCAGAATCATTGCCTAAGGAGGAAACTCCCGAAAATACTCAAGGATATGAAGGCTTTTATCACCTATGCGATATAAACGGAAATGTAGAAACAGCACGATTGAGATATATTATAAGAGATCACGATCACATTAATTTTACCAATAGAAAAAATAATATAGAGCAGTTGGTAAATGATTTCAACAAGAGGTATAATAATTCTCTAACTCTAGAGATGAAAGATCAGTACTATAATATGAAAGAAAAAATAGAACCGATCATGTATATTGTAGATATAGCCAAAGAGGCTATGGAAAAAGCTGATATAAAACCTATAATAGAACCCATAAGAGGTGGCACGGATGGTTGTAGATTGTCTTATATGGGATTACCTTGTCCTAATATTTTTTCTGGAGGACATAATTTTCATAGCAAATACGAATACATAGCTGTAGAATCGATGGAAAAAGCCGTAGAAGTAATAGTAAATATAGCCTCTATAGTGGAAAATAAATTTAAGTAACTTTTTATCTTGATGTAGATAATAAAATGATTCAAGAAGTATACAGTGATACAATTCATTACGATATAGATATTATATCAAAAATAATATGTGCCCAATCTCATATAGGAAGTGATAAAAAAGAAATAAATAAAATAACTACTGACAGTCGTCAATGGGATAATGATAGCACTAGTCTATTTTTTGCTTTAAACACCCAAAATGACGACGGACATAATTATATAAAGAGTGCATATAACCAAGGGGTTAGAAATTTTGTAGTAGAAAAACTAGACTGTAAAATACCAAACGCTAATTTTTTATTAGTAAAGGATGTATTGACATCTCTTCAAAATTTAGCTGTATTCCATAGGGAAAAATTTAATATTCCAATTATAGGAATAACTGGTAGTGGTGGAAAAACTACAGTAAAAGAATGGCTCTATCAAATATTAAAGGAACGATTCAATACGGTTATAAGTCCCAATAGTTATAATTCTCAAACAGGGGTCCCTTTGTCGATATGGGAGATTAAACACAATCATAAACTAGGTGTTTTCGAGGCAGGCATCTCTAATATAGGAGAGATGGAAAAACTTGAAAAAATAATATCTCCTACAATAGGGATATTTACCAATATAGGTGATAAACACTCCGAAAATTTCACTTGTATAGAACAAAAAATACATGAGAAATTAAAACTTTTCAAAAATTCTAAAACAGTCATAGTACCATTTGATGACAAACTGATACTAAATGAAATTTTAAAATCAAATATAAAAAGAGAATCATTACTCACGTGGGGATACAATAAAGGAGCTGATTTACAAATACTCAAATTAAATAAATTAAAAAATTCATCTAACGTATTTCTAAATTTTAGGGGTTCTAATTATAAAATAATCCTTCCTTTCAAAGATGATTTTTCTATAGAAAATGCAATACAAGTTTTGCTCACATCCCTATATCTAGGTATAGACCTTAACTATTTAAAAGAAAAATTTGCTCAACTTTCCATATCTAAAATGAGATTAGAGCAATTTAGAGCAAAGCAAAATTGTATTGTGATAAATGACAATTACACCCTAGATTTTCACTCGTTTAAGATAGCTTTGAATAAACTGAATAATTTTCCTAAAAAAAAGAAAACACTTATCATATCAGATATTCATATTCAAGGAAATCAAAAGGTCGTATACGAAAATATATTTAGTTTGATAGACTCTTGCAGTCTACATAGAATTTTTACCATAGGTAAAAATATCGATAAATATACCCATCTATTCAATGGCTCGATAATGAATTTTAAGAATACAAAATCATTTTTAGAGTGGGTAAAAGACGACTCTTTTTCCGATGAAGTGATCTTATTAAAAGGAGATAGAAGTTTTAATTTAAAAAAAATATCTAAAGTATTAGAGGATAAAAAACACAACACTATTTTAGAGATAAACTTAAGTAGTTTAGTACAAAACTTAGATTTATACAGGAGTTTCTTAAAAAAAGAGACTAAAGTAATGGCTATGGTAAAAGCCTTTTCTTACGGTAGTGGAAGCTATGAAATAGCCCAAGCCTTACAATTTCACAGGATAGATTATTTAGCTGTAGCTTATGTGGATGAGGGAATATCTTTGAGAAATAACGGTATAACTACTCCTATTTTAGTTTTAAACCCAGAATACAACAGCTATAAGGCTTTGATAGAACATGACTTAGAACCTGAAATCTATACTTTTGACGCTTGGAAAAAAATTGCACAAATTATAAGAAGACATTCTAATAAAGCTCCTTACCCTATTCATCTCAAGTTAGATACTGGAATGCATAGATTAGGATTTGAATCTAAAGACATAAATAAAATTTGTGAGTATATAAACGATTATAAAGAATTAAAAATTAAATCTGTATTCTCTCATCTTGCAGAGAGTGATAAACTAAATTCAGATTTTACAGAAAAGCAGATAAATTTATTTAAAGATCTATCTGACAGGATACAGAAAGTTGTAAAATACCCAATTATCAAACATATTTTGAATTCATCGGGAATAATAAATTATCCATCTGCGCATTTCGATATGGTTAGACTCGGTATAGGTCTATACGGAGTATCCAACGAACTTGATATTAGAAATAAATCTAGTAATGTTTTTAATTTAAACACTGTAATATCTCAGATTAAGAATATAAAGAAAAATGAGACTATAGGTTATAATAGGAGTTTTTTAGCAAAAAAAAATATACGTATAGCCACTCTACCTATAGGATATGCAGATGGTATAAATACTCATCTGAGTAATGGCAAAGGTTATGTTATTATAAATAATAAAAAAGCTGAAATAGTAGGAAGGATATGTATGGATATGATGATGGTCGACATTTCTGATATTCAGTGTTATCAAGGCGATAGTGTAGAGATATTTGGTCAAAATATCAGCATAAGTGAAATAGCTGAAAAATTAAATACTATAAGTTACGAAGTATTAACAAGTATATCTACTAGGGTGAAAAGAGTATATGTATACGATTAACTTAAAGACACTATCGCTGAAAAGCTTATAAAGTTTTAATTGTTTTTTTTAAATGTCTAGGATTTTTTATCCTAAATATAAACTTTACACACTTCAAGCCGATAGTGTCAGTCCTATCAATTACACTGGTCTCTATTAGAAATGATGTCTTTCAAAAATTATTCTTTTGTTAAAGTTTTGATATCTTTCTCGCTGAGAATATTTGTATTGCTCAATACCTTTATTAGAATATCTAACTTCTTTTGAGAACTAAAAAGCTTTTGCTCAGTAGCATCTAATTTTTCCTTAGTGGCCGAAAGTTCTTCATAAAGAGCTTGAGTAGCTGAAATATTTAAAGTGGTAAGACCATCGTAATCTACTGATCGTAAATCATCTACTTGCTTACCATATACAAATACTCTATTTGGAGATACCTCATCTCCTAAATCTACCACAAAAGCATTAGCACTTTTTATCTCTTTTACTTTAACTAAACTCTCTCGGTCATCATCCAAAATTAATCTTACCATATCTCCCTTAGAAAAACCGTGAGATTTCTTTGTAGTAATTGATGTCATATTATCAATAGTTTCTACCAAACTCGATGATTCATAGACGCTAGGTATCACACCTCTATTCTTTTCTACAATATTTGGAACTATACCTTCTATCTGCTGAGCTATTACTTTTTTAAAATGCTGATTACCGGCTTTATTAGTATCTCTCATACTGTAATCCGTGATTTCTATATCTAAAAGTTTTTTAAGGTCTGATTCTTTATCTGAAATGCCTATTATGCTCTTGATACGTTTATCAGAAAGAACTTGTATATTTTCTGCATAAACAGTTCTTGCGTCTAAGAAAATTTGAGTAGTGGTCTTAGCATTACCAATGGTTACAGTATTATTCCCATGTCCTATAGCGTCATAACCTATAACTATCTCATTCTCGCTGTTATCTAATAATGATTTAGTATTAGCTCCTATGAAAATAGAATTAGTTGATTTCTTGAGAGGTGTTTTTTTGTCACGAATATAATAACCAGCGCCACTTCCTATAGCTATATTATTATCACCTGTAGTCACATTATGTAAAGCATTTGACCCTATAGCTGTATTTTCACTCCCTGTAGTTATCATATATAAAGGGTGTGAGCCTATTCCTACATTTTTTTCTCCATCTATTAATCTGTATAAAGAAGCGTATCCCATTGAAGTATTCAGAGCACCATTAGTGTTAAAAGCTAGAGAATATGCGCCAATAGAAGTATTCATATAACCTGTAGTATTAGCTTTCAAACTTTTAAAGCCAAAAGCCGTATTCCGATAGCCAGTGGTTATGGCATTACCAGAGCTTATACCTAAAAGACTATTTTCTTTACCAGTACCTGCACTAGTTCCATTACTGAGCTTACCTGACCATTTAGTTATGAGATTATCGCTCCCTACTTTTAGCAATTTATCAGAACTAATATCTTCCCAATTAGGATCAGAAGATGGGGTAGTGCTAGTGCCAGCAGATCCTGTTCTCTTATAAAAAATCCCATCGTAAAGAACTACATCATCAACGTTATAAGTAACCCCACTCATTTTACTTCTTTTGTTAAAACCTCCACTGTGCAATACACCTCCTAAATGAGTAGATGTAATACTACCTTCCTTACCTATGACTACCGTATTATCTCCTTTTCCTGTAGCGTCATAACCTATAACTATCTCATTAAGGCTGTTAGCCGCTAGCGCTTTAACATCTGTTCCTATGAAAATAGAATTATTTGATTTATTGAGAACCGTTGATCCGTTAGCCATATAATAACCAGCTTCATTTCCTATAGCTATATTACTATTACCTGTAGTTACATTATATAAAGGACGTACGCCTATTCCTACATTTTCTTCTCCATCTAATAATTTGTATAAAGAAGCGTATCCAATAGAAGTATTCAGAGCACCTTTAGTGTTATCAGCAAGAGAATATGGGCCAATAGAAGTATTCATATAACCTGTAGTATTATCTTTCAAACTTTTAAAGCCAAAAGCCGTATTCCGATAGCCAGTGGTTATGGCATTACCAGATTTTATACCTAAAAAACTATTTTCTTCATTAGTACCTGCACTAGTTCCATTACTGCCCTTTCCTGACCATTTAGTTATGAGATTATTAGTCCCTACTTTTCGCAGTTTATCAGAACTAATATCTTCCCAATCAGGATCAGAAGATGGGTTAGCGCTAGTGCCAGCAGATCCTGTTCTTTTGTAAAAAACCCCATCATAAAGAACTACATCGTCAACGTTATAAGTAACCCCACTCATTTTACTTCTTTTGTTAAAACCTCCACTGTGCAATACACCTCCTAAATGAGTAGATGTAATACTACCTTCCTTACCTATTACTACCGTATTATTTCCTTTTCCTATAGCGCCATCACCTATAACTATCTCATTAACGCTGTTAGCTGCTAGCGCTCTAACATCAGTTCCTATGAAAATAGAATTATTTGATTTATTGAGAGCTGTTAATCCGTCAGCAATAAAATAACCAGCGTCACTTCCTATAGCTATATTACTATTACCTGCAGTCACATTATATAAAGAATATGGCCCTATAGCTATATTATTACTCCCTGTAGTTATACTATATAAAGGATGTGAGCCTATTCCTACATTTTTTGTTCCATCTGCTAGTCGGGATAAAGAAGAGTATCCAATAGAAGTATTCCTATCACCTGTAGTGTTACGAGCGAGAGAATATGCGCCAATAGAAGTATTCCTATCACCTTTAGTGTTATCAGCAAGAGAATATGCGCCAATAGAAGTATTCCTTTCACCTGTAGTATTATCTCTCAAACTTTCAAAACCAAAAGCCGTATTCTGATAACCAGTGGTTATGGCATTACCAGAGCTTATACCTAAAAAAATATTTTCTATACCAGTACCTCCACTAGTTCCATTACTCCCATTTCCTGACCATTTAGTTATAATATTACTTTCTCCATTTGGTCTTATAAGCGTATGTGCTTTTTCTATTTTTTCATTTAAACGTTTACCCTGTTTAGCTGATAAGGCACTTATTCTATCCTCAGAAGTTAACTCATCTATAATTTTTACTGGACCTGGAGGACCTTGCACTCCCGTGTCTCCTTTTTCACCTTTAGGACCTGCAGCACCTGCTGGACCCTGTGGTCCTACTTGACCTGTGTCTCCTTTTTCACCTTTTGGTCCTTTTGGTCCTGTCGCACCTGCTGGACCTTGTGGTCCTGTTTGACCTGTGTCTCCTTTATCTCCCTTTTCTGCTTTTTTTTCTATCATCTCCTTTAACTCTTTCCCCTTTGCGGCTGATAAAACTTTACCATTACCTCCATTAAAATTATCAGCAATATCTATTTTATCTAATTTCTTATCCTCTAAAATTCTCCCTTGATTAGCTGATAATACCTTTGTAACATCATCTGTCATTAAATCATTTGCAACTTTATCAGTACCAATCTTGTTTTTTAATTGGCTGGATAATTCCCTACCCATATTGGCTGATAATGCATTTTTCTTATCAGTAGATGTCAACTCATCTAATACATCTACTTTTAAACTAGAATCTAGTTTTTTATCTATTTCTGCCTTAAGGGCTTTTCCTTGCGCTGCTGACAATACTTTATTAGGATCATTAGTAAATAAATTATCCGCTATTTTGTTCTCATGAATCCTCTTTTCTAAATCTTCAGCTAACTCTCTTCCCTTATTAGCTGATAATGCATTTTTCTTATCAGTAGATGTCAACTCATCTAATACATCCACCCTTAAACTGGAATCTAACTTATTGTCTATTTCTTCCTTAAGGGCTTTTCCTTGCGCTGCTGACAATACCTTTGTAGCATCACTGCTATTTAAATTATCTACGATCTTATTCTTATGGATCTTAGTTTGTATCCTTTTAGACAATATTCTGCCTTGGTTAGCTGATAGAGGGATTACACTATTATGAGAACTTAGATTATCTACAATATCAACTTCACTAGCACTATGCGAATGTATAGCATAAGGAACACTAAGCAGCTCGCTTTTTTTGTGTACATCGTATTGTCCATTATTATTAAGATCTAAATCGACCTTAACATTATGAGGAACCTTCCAATCTAGATCTGTCAATTTAACATCTTTATAATTGGAAAGTTTATTCCCTTCTCCTATTTTTAAAGATGCTACGCCTCCTTTATTAGTTTTTACTCTATGAGATTCGCTGTATGTGACTTTCTCATTGCCTGAAACATCATTAACAAATAAGGATATACGAACATTGACTGGGGTCTCCTTCAATAAATTTCCTTCATTATCTCTTATCAAGGTCTGGTAACTTAACCTATCAGGAAAGGTTTGAGAAAACAATGATACACTAGCTAATACTGACAAAAAAAATGACGTAAAAAAAATATTCTTCTTCATATAAAGTTGACTTTTATGATTAAAAAACTAAGCTATTTGGTTCTGTTTAATTTATGATTAACTCCGAAATGAGTTGATACAACTACTAGATAATAAAAACCAAAAGCCGCACAAATATACATTTTTTTTTGGAATATTCTAGTTAATGATACACGCCAGACACAATAACATTAGTTTAAAAGCATATATCTTAACTGAGGTATTAATTCTTCCTACAAATGGCAAGAGGATTAGAAATGAAGATAAAAACCTTAGAGCAGATATCCCCAGCCTTTATAGACGGCACATTTACTATACCTTAACCCAGATTATTCATAGTTATATTTCAATTTAGGCATAAAGTGTTAATTTTAAAGGACTTTACCCCAAAATCAACCACTTTAGATAAAGCCCAAAAATGAGGAATAAAAACACATTATTTATAACCTGAGTTAAATTGACAATTACTCATAAATACTGAATAAAAACGATAGATTTAACCTAAAAATTCATACGATTATGAATAATCTGGGTTAACCCTAGTCCTAGTTCCCAAACGCAAGAATATGTTCGATGGTATAGAGAATGTAATTATTAGACTTTACGCCAACTAAGCAAGCGGCCGAAGAGGTATTAAATGACTTTGCAAGGACATGGGAATCTAAGTATTCATACGCTATTAAAAGCCAGCGAAATAACTGGGAGGAATTATCTACTTTTTATAAATTTCCAATAGAAATCAAGAAAATTATTTACACCATCAACTTGATTGAAAACCTCAATAGAAAAATCAGAAAATACACCAAAAACAAATTGTCATTCCCAACAGATGATACTGTTATAAAATCTACTTTCTTAGCTCCTAGGAAGGCTACAAAAAAATGGCCCAAACCTATACTGAATTGAGAAATAATCCTGAATCAATTTTTAACTATTTTTTACAAAAGAGCTCAACGACTATGAATAAAAAACAAAAAAAATATGTCATTTCTTATTTACACACTTTAAGGGATAGTGTCCCTAAGGGCTAGTAGTAAGTTAACATAGTTCAGATATTATTCTTCTGTTAAACTTTTAAGATCTTTAACATCTAGAATCTTAGCTTTACTTAAGATATTAATTAAATTCTTAATCTCTTTTCTAGAATTAGAAAGCCCTTCCTTAAGGACCTTAACCTCTTGTTTAAGAACACTATTCTCATCTTTAATAATGCTACTTTCTTTTTCTAAGTCTACTACATGATTGAAAACAGCTTGAGTAGCTGAAATATTCAAAGTGGTAAGGCCATCGTAATCTACTGATCGCAAATCATCTACTTGCTTACCATATACAAATACTTTATTTGGAGATACCTCATATCCTAACTCTACCATAAAAGTATTATTGCTTTTTATCTCTTTTACTTTAACTAAACTCTCTTTGTTATCATCCAAAATTAATTTTACCATGTCTCCCTTAGAAAAACCGTGAGATTTCTTTGTAGTAATTGATGTCATATTATCAATAGTTTCTACCGATTTCGAAAATTCATAGACGCTAGGAATAACACCTCTATTCTTTTGTACAATATTTGGAACTATACCTTCTATCTGCTGAGCTATTACTTTTTTAAAATGCTGATTGCCCAGTTTATTAGTATCTCTCATAGTGTAATCCGTGATTTCTATATCTAAAAGTTTTTTAAGGTCTGATTCTTTATCTGAAATGCTTATTATGTTTTTGATACGTTTATCAGAAGTGAGTAGTGTACTCTTTGCATAAACTCTTCCTCTTAAGTAAATATCAGTAGTATAACCATTACCAATGGTTACAGTATTATTCCCATTTCCTATCGCATTAGCCCCTATAACTATTTCATTAACGCTGTTATTTTCTAGTGCTTTAACTTTAGCTCCTATGAAAATAGAGTTGTTTGATTTATTGAGAGTTATTGATCCGCTAGCAATATAATAACCAGCGCCACTTCCTATAACTGTATTATTATTACCTGTAGTTATTTTATGTAAAGCAGATGCTCCTATAGCTATATTTTCACTCGCTGCTTTCACATTAGATAAAGCATTTGCCCCTATAGCTATATTTTCACTCCCTTTAGCTATAATATTTAAAGAATGTGTACCTATTCCTATATTTTTTCTTCCATCTGCTAATCGGGATAAAGAAGCGTATCCAATTGAAATATTCTTAATACCTGTAGTACTATAAAATAGAGAATATGGGCCAATAGAAATATTCATAGAGCCTGTAGTGTTACGAGCGAGAGAAAATGCGCCAATAGAAGTGTTATCAGTACCTGTAGTATTATCTCTCAAACTTTCATGGCCAAAAGCCGTATTGCGACTGCCAGTTGTTATGGTATTACCAGACCTTATACCTAAAAAACTATTTTCCTCACCAGTACCTACACTAGTTCCATTGCTGCCCTTTCCTGACCATTTAGTTATGAGATTATCAATCCCTACTTTTCGCAGGTTATGAGAACTAATATCTTCCCAATTAGGATCAGAAGATGGGTTAGTGCTAATGCCAGAAGCCCCTATTCTCTTATAAAAAATCCCATCGTAAAGAACTACATCGTCAACGTTATAAGTAATTCCATCCATTTTACTTCTTTTGTTAAAACCTCCACTGTGCAATACACCTCCCAAATGAGTAGATCTAATACTACCTTCCTTACCTATGACTACAGTATTATTTCCTTTTCCTGTAGCGCCATCACCTATAACTATCTCATTAAGGCTGTTATTTGCTTTCGCTTTAACATTATCTCCTATGAAAATAGAATTATTTGATTCAGTGAGAGCTGTTGATCCGTTAGCAATATAATAACCAGCGTCGCTTCCCATAGCTATATTTTTATTCCCTGTAGTCACATTATATAAGGCATTTGCCCCTATAGCTGTATTTTTACTCCCTGAAGTTATTCTATGTAAAGTAAATGACCCTATAGCTATATTTTTACTCCCTGTAGTTATACTATATAAAGGATGTGAACCTATTCCTACATTTTTTGTTCCGTCTTCTAATTGATATAAAGAAGCGTATCCAATAGAAGTATTCCTTTCACCTGTAGTGTTAAAAGCCAGAGAATATGCGCCAATAGAAGTATTCCTTTCGCCTGTAGTATTATCTCTCAAACTTTCAAAGCCAAAAGCCGTATTCTGAGCGCCAGTGGTTATGGCATTACCAGAGCTTATACCTAATAAAATATTTTCTTTACCAGTGCCTGCACTAGTTCCATTACTGCCCTTTCCTGACCACTTAGTTATGAGATTGTTTTTTTTATCCTCTACCTTGATGAGAGTATTAGTCTTATTTATTTTTTCATCAAGCTTTTTACCCATTTTAGCAGATAATACCTTTGTAGCATCATCAGTGATTAAATTATCTGCTATTTTGTTCTCATGAATTCTCTTTTCCAAACCTTCAGCTAACTCTCTTCCCATATTGGCTGATAATGCATTTTTCTCATCAGTAGACGTTAATTCATCTAATACTTGCGCTCCAGAAATAAGACCTAATTTATCGATTTGATCCTTAAGTTTTTTACCCATTTTAGCAGATAATACCTTTGTGGCATCATCAGTGGTTAAATTATCTGCTATTTTGTTCTCATGAATCCTCTTTTCCAAACCTTCAGCTAACTCTCTACCCATATTGGCTGATAATGCATTTTTCTTATCAGTAGACGTTAATTCATCTAATACTTGCACTCCAGAAATAAGATCTAACTTATCGATTTGATCCTTAAGTTTTTTACCCATTTTAGCAGATAATACCTTTGTAGCATCATCAGTGGTTAAATCATTTGCAACTTTATCGGCATTAATTTTCAATTTTAATTGATCAGATAATTCCCTCCCCATATTGGCTGATAATGCATTTTTCTTATCAATAGACGTCAATTCATCTAATACCTCTACTTTAAAACTGGAATCTAACTTATTGTCTATTTTTGCATTATTAGGATTTAAATTACTTTGGGACAAAGTTTCCCCAGCAGTGTAAGCATATATAGCATAAGGGACACTAAGCAGCTCACTTTTTTTGTGCACATCGTATTGTCCATTATTATTAAGATCTAAATCGACCTTAATCTTATGAGGGACTTCCCAATCTAGATCTGTCAATTTAATATCTTTATACTTGGAAAGTTTATTCCCTTCTCCTATTTTTAAAGACGCTACGCCCCCTTTATTAGTTTTGACTCTATGGGATTCGCTGTATGCGACTTTCTCATTACCTGAAACATCATTAACAAATAATGATATACGAACATTGACTGGGGTCTCTCTCAATAAATTTCCTTCATTATCTCTTATCAAGGTCTGGTAACTTAACCTATCAGGAAAGGTTTGAGAAAGCAATGATGCACTAGCTAATAGTGACAAAAAAAATGACCTAAAAAAAATACTTTTCTTCATATAAAGTTGACTTTTATGATTAAAAAACTAAGCTGTTTAGTACTGTTTAATTTATGTTTTACCTCGAAATTAGTCGATACAGCTACTAGTTAGTAAAAAGTAAAAACCCGACAAAGATACAGTTTTTTTTTGGAATACTCTAGTTGATGAGACATGCCAGACACAGCGATAGTGTCTTTTTAAGCCTTAGTGATTCCTTGTAAATTTATTATAGTTAATTTTTAACTTGTTCGCTCAAATCTGAATTGTATTTTTTTGTGTTAGCTGTATTAAAGGATTTATTCTATTTATTTTATCCTTCCACCTGTCTATGTTGTGAAAGATTATTAACTGATAACGAGAGTGTTATTTGTGTATTTTGTAGGAATGATATTCCTCAAACTAACTTTCACCTTATGAAATATAATCTCGTTGAATCTTTTTTCTACGGCAGAGTTAAAATAGAAAGAGCTACTTCTTTTCTGTTATTTAAGAAAAAGGGCTTAGTGCAAAACTTACTTCATCAATTAAAATATAAAAATCACCCTGAAATCGGTTATATCCTAGGTAATTGGGCATATAGAGAGCTAGGCAAAACAGATTTTTTCAATGAATGTGACATAGTTATACCCGTTCCTCTACATAAAAAGAAGCAGAGAAAAAGAGGGTATAATCAAATTCACCTCTTTGCTAAGGCCATATCAGAAAATTTGAAAATCGACTTGTCTCTTTACAATCTAGTAATGAAATATCAAAAAGATACTCAGACAGAAAAAAGTCGTTTCGATCGTTGGGAAGGTGTAAAGAATGTGTTTTATTTATCAAAACCACAGGAAGTAGAAAATAAACACATATTAATAGTAGACGACGTGATAACTACAGGAGCCACAATAGAAGCTTGTATAAAAGCCATTAAAAATGACGTTAAGGGGGTAAAAATAAGTGTACTTACAATTGCATTGGCAAGTTAAGGTTTTCTAGACGCTATCGCGTAAAGTGAACAAAATTTATATTTAGGATAAAAAATCCTAGATATTTTTTTAAAAAATCAATTAAACCTTTATACAAATGAAAAAAGAAGATTTATTAAAAGATGAATTCTTAAAACAATTCAAAACAGGAGAAAATCTGACATCATATCTAAAAAAAATTCATAGGCGTGGTATTGAAAAGATTCTAGAGGGGGAATTAGATTCACATTTGGATTATTCTAAATATGAGCAATCTAACAATACGAATTCCCGAAATGGTTACTCTACAAAAAATGTTAGGACATCATTAGGAGAAAGCAAGATTAAAGTTCCAAGAGATAGAGATTCTTCTTTTAATCCTATGTTAATCCCTAAACGCAAGAATATAGCAGATGGATTAGAAAATGTGATTATCAGTCTTTATGCTAAGAGAATGAGTAACTCAGATATAGAGGATCAAATACAAGAGTTATACGATTTTGATATTTCTACATCTGCCATATCACGTATCACAGATAGAGTGACAAATGATATCATAGCCTGGCAAAATAGACCTCTAGAGCCCCTATATTTAGTTGTTTGGATGGATGCCATAGTATTTAAGGTTAAAGAGAATTCCAAAGTGATTAACAAGAGTATGTACATCGCTGTCGGTCTTAGTAGAAATGGTAAAAAAGAAGTATTAGGCTTATGGTTAGGAAAAAATGAATCCTCTGCCTTTTGGATGAGAGTATTAACAGATCTAAAGGCTAGAGGGGTTGAGGATATACTTATCACAGCCACGGATAATTTAAATGGCTTTACCCAAACTATAAAAAATGTATTTCCTAAATCCACGACACAAATATGTGTAGTGTCACCAAATCAAGAATTCCAGTAGATGCGTAGTAACCTGAGTTCGATTAATAATTTTCTTGATTAAAGCCGAAAGCCTTGAATTAACTGGGATTAAAGAGACTCGTGTTTGTGATAAATCGAGTATTTTTTGTGCAAAAGTTGTTAAATTTATACTAAATCGTCTCATAAACACACAAAAGAGACAAAAACTAAAGGAGCTTTTCCTTAAATCCTAATAAAATCAAAGGCCTTGAGTGATTTATTAATCGAACTCAGGTTCATAGAATAACTCTTTTTTACTACTAACTTAGACTAGTTAATCTCACATTATATTTGTACATCTGTACGATTAACTTTATTTAGCTAAATGAAGACAAGATATTTTTTAAAGGAGTTTTTTTCTCTAATGTTTTTATTAACGATCCCTTTCTCTTGTGTAAAGCATAAGAGGGTAACTGGATATGGAAGTTCAGAAAAAACAATTAAACTCTTTAAGTTTTTAAATTCTGACAATATAGGTAAAAATCTTGGTGAGAATCTCGAAACCACTATAGATGGTTCTATCATATCCTTAACTGTTCCACATGATGCCTCCCTAAAAGGATTAAAACCTAAAATAATTATTTCGGATAAAGCTAAAGTTTTCCCTTCGAGTGGTCAAAAGGTAGACTTTAAATTTATATCAGATCTTAATATTTATCAAAAGGTATTTAAAGTAACTGCAGAAGATGGCAGTTCTCAGAATTATAAAGTAAATATTACCAAATCATCTTTGTCTAAGTTAACATTTAATAAAGATAATGCAGTTTTAACATCTTTTACGATATCTGCTGATGCTTCTAAGGGTATTACAAGTCCTGTTACAGGAATTATATCCAATTCAGATACTGAAGCTACTGGTACTATTTTGTTAAAGTTTCCTAAATCTAATAATAACGATATTAATTTAGAAGGCTTAACGCCTATTATTGGTATTCCTAATGGTTATACGGTAGATCATACTAACAGTATAGCTGTATCTGGAGATATTACTAATAGAGTATTTACTCTCAAAAAAATAGATACAGATTATAGAAGAGTTTATACTGTTAAGGTAGTTAAAGGCCCTTATATTAAGTCTTTTGTATTTGCTACTCAAGAAGGCATAACCACTCCTGTAACAGGAATAATAGATCATGATGCTAATACTATAAAATTAGTTGTGCCTAGAGATTTAGATCTAAATACAACACTTCTAACTCCTACGATTGAATTAGAAAATGGTGAGGTCTCTCCAGCTAATTCTGTAGCTCAGAAATTTAGTAGTGGTATAAAGTATACAGTAGTAACATCAGCTACAGATTTAAATCCAATTTTTACTAAAGAATACACGGTTACAGTAACTAAGAAGGTTTCATCTGAGGCTAAGATCATAAATTTTTCAATCGGTGGCGCTAGAACTCTTTATATTAGCCATCCTGGCCAGTACAGTTCGTATACTGGAACTGTCAGGGATAGAGGTGAAATTTATATAGTTAATCAAATTACTTCCCCGCCTACAGACAATATTCTAACATTACCTGTACCTAATATAGGGATATCTGATCATGCTTCTATAGATACAAGTCAGGAAAAAAATTATGATGGTAATGAAAAACCGAGGTATTATTATACAGTAACTGCTGAGGATGGTACAAAAAATGTATACGATGTGAGAATACAGATTGCACTTGCTATTTCAAGTGCAAGTGGTAACCTTGGATTATTATTTAGTGCATCCGAAATACGAAGAGATACTAAGAGTTATACAATTCGTATGGCAAATAGGTAGGCCCCCTTAAATTTTCTTGGACCGTCAGGAAATACAACAAAAACAAGTTGTATTTCCCAACTAATAATGCTGTTATGAAACATACTTTCTTAGCTCTGAGAGAGGCTACAAAAAAACGGTCTAAGTCTATACTGAATTGGGGAATAATCCTGAATTAATTTTGAACTCTTTTTGACAAAAGAGTTCAAATATGAATAAAAACGAAAAAATATGTCATTTTTTATTTACACACTTTAAGCGATAGTGTAGCGTAAACTTTTGACTTGGGTTGGAACGTGTATAATAACTATTAAAGGGTCTACTATAGCAGCATGCAAATTTTTCATAGAATAACTCTTTTTTGCTACTAATTTAGATTAATTAGCCTCGCATTATATGCGTACCTTTGGTCGAGAAATGTTTAATGCATTGTATGCAATACAGTATTCATTTTTTTTTAGTTAGGTTTATGTGATATGATTAATTTTATTTAGCTAAATGAAGACAAGATATTTTTTAAAGGAGTTTTTTTCTCTAATGTTTTTATTAACGATCCCTTTCTCTTGTGTAAAGCATAAGAGGGTAACTGGATATGGAAGTTCAGAAAAAACAATTAAACTCTTTAAGTTTTTAGATTCTGACAATATAGGTAAAAATCTTGGTGAGAATCTCGAAACCACTATAGATGGTTCTATCATATCCTTAACTGTTCCACATGATGCCTCCCTAAAAGGATTAAAACCTAAAATAATTATTTCGGATAAAGCTAAAGTTTTCCCTTCAAGTGGTCAAAAGGTAGACTTTAAATTTATATCAGATCTTAATATTTATCAAAAGGTATTTAAAGTAACTGCAGAAGATGGCAGTTCTCAGAATTATAAAGTAAATATTACCAAATCATCTTTGTCTAAGTTAACATTTAATAAAGATAATGCAGTTTTAACATCTTTTACGATATCTGCTGATGCTTCTAAGGGTATTACAAGTCCTGTTACAGGAATTATATCCAATTCAGATACTGAAGCTACTGGTACTATTTTGTTAAAGTTTCCTAAATCTAATAATAACGATATTAATTTAGAAGGCTTAACGCCTATTATTGGTATTCCTGATGGTTATACGGTAGATCATACTAACAGTATAGCTGTATCTGGAGATATTACTAATAAAGTATTTACTCTCAAAAAAATAGATACAGATTATAGAAGAGTTTATACTGTTAAGGTAGTTAAAGGCCCTTGTATTAAATCTTTTGTATTTGCTCCTCAAGAAGGCATAACCACTCCTGTAACAGGAATAATAGATCATGATGCTAATAATATAAAATTAGTTGTGCCTAGAGATTTAAATCTAAATACAGTACTTCTAACTCCTACGATTGAATTAGAAAATGGTGAGGTTTCTCCAGCTAATTCTGTAGCTCAGAAATTTAGTAGTGGTGTAAAGTATACAGTAACATCATCTGCAGATTTAAATCCAATTTTTACTAAAGAATATACAGTTACAGTAACTAATAAGGTTTCATCTGAGGCTAAGATCACAAATTTTTCAATCGGTACAAATAGATCTCTTATTATTAGGCATCCTGTTGCTGGGGTTACCAATGGTAGAGGTGAAATTACCACACTTATTAATATTACTTCCCTTAGTAAAGACAAAATTATAAGATTACCTGCCCCTGTTATAGGGATATCTGAGCATGCCTCTATAGATACAAGTCAAGAAAAAAATGTTACACATAGCAATAATATATATTCTTATACAGTAACTGCTGAGGATGGTATTACAAAAAATGTATACGATGTGAAATTACGGGTTATGCTTACTATTTCAGTTGAAAACATTGATGTATTATTTAGTTCATCCAAAATACAAAGTGATCTTAATAGTCATGAAATTCGTATAGGAAATAGGTAAAGTCCCCTTAAATTCTCTTGGACCATCAGAAAATACAACAAAAACAAGTTGTAATTCCCAACTAATGATGCTGTTATAAAACATACTTTCTTAGCTCTGAAATAGGCTACAAAAAAATGGTCCAGACCTATACTGAATTGGGGAATAATCCTGAATCAATTTTGAACTCTTTTTGACAAAAGAGTTCAAATATGAATAAAAACAAAAAAAATATGTCATTTTTTTTACACGCTTTAAGCGATAGTGTTACGTTTGAATATTTCTTTAGGATAATCTATCTCGGTGAGATACAATCCTCTAGCTGGAACAGAATACGATACATTAGAACTATTTTCAATTATGTTTTTCAGATCATCAATTGTGATTTTATCTCTACTAATTTCCATCATGGTACCTACTATGGCTCTCACCATATTTCTGAGAAATCTATTTGATCTTATAGTGAAAATTAATAAATCTTCTTTTTTTTCCCAATGAGCTAATGTGATATCACAGTTATAAGTGAATACATCTGTATTTGACTTGGAAAAACATTTAAAATCAGTATAATCTAATAGAACTTTACAAGATTCATTCATCTTTTCTATATCCAGAAGAAAATTATATATCTGATACGTATAATTATACGTAAAAGAGTTTTTCACAGTTGAAATATAATATTTATAAGTTCTACTCGTAGCATCAAAACGAGCATGACTATCTGCGTTGACTTGAAAAATATTTCTTATAGATATATCCTTTGGTAAAAACATATTGAGCTTAAAAACTAATTTGTCTATATTTTCTATTATATCCGTATCGAAATGAGCAAAAGTCTGTTTGGCATGTACTCCAGAATCTGTTCTACTGGCTCCTACTATATTTATCTGTTTTCCAAGTATTTTACTAATCCTATCCTCTATTATCCCTTGTATAGTATATTGCTCAGGTTGTATCTGCCATCCACAATAATCATATCCACAGTATGATATCTCT